>CAJPTT010000282.1 GCA_905373565.1 uncultured Treponema sp.
ACGCTATGATAGACAATGCTCCGCTGACACATGTCAGGGTAAACGCATCAGGCAGTGTAGATAAAAAAGCACCGCCATTCCGCGACGGATATGAAAAAAGCCTGATGCGTTTACCCTGACATGTGTCAGCGGAGCATTGTCTATCATAGCGTTTTATGATATTCTGATACGCATGGCTGTTTTACTGTTGTTTTGCCTTCCGCTCGTTTTTTTCTCTTATGCCTTTCAATTAGAAGAAAAAAATAAGCATATCTTTATGTTTGTTGTCGGGATTGCAACGACGACACTGTTCTTACTGACTGTATCTTTTTTTTCCGTAAATACGGATCGTTATATCGCTTCATTAGGTAATTATTTTTTTTATTCCTTTTTTATAGATACCTTTATTCCTTTCTGCATTGTACTATTGGTCGCACTCATCTTTTCCGGTTTTAACGTTTTATCAATTCCGGCGGCGCTGTTCGGGCTGTTTGTCGTAAAAATATATCAGCAGCTCTTTCTTGCCAGTACACATCTGCGCGTTATGCCCATTGTACTCTGTATCATAACATATGCAAGCACCCTTTTAATTCTGGATGCGCTCTTACATTTTTGTGCCGATATCACCTTCTCGTATACTATTGTCTGTATCTTATGCTTTTTTCTATTTATAAGCACCCTTATGCTGGGCATTTTTGCGTTGGGACTCCATTATTTTAAAGGAAATCCAATGATCTACGGTTCTATTTTAGCGGGGCTCCCTTTATTCGGCGCGGTACTCCACTTTATCATATACCGGAAGGGGAACAGCAATTGAATAGCAGTACAAAAAATACAAAAAAATATATATCCCTCTTGTATATTTTGCCGATTCTGCCGATACTGTAAGCAGAGTTCTTCGTCCGCTGTGGAATTGATTATCCATTATCCCCCGTTTGGAGGATTACGAAGTTGTTTGACAAAGTTTCCTTTTTAGACTATAATGGACATGATTTCTTAGAATACCGGCGGAAATAAAAGGAGTTGTGAATGAAACAAGGCGTTGTTATTACAGTCTTTGTTCTGATGTTTGCAGTCGTTTGTACTCCATTGGCAGCGCAGGACAGTGGTGTTAATTATCAAACGTATATGGTGGAGACTTTTGACTCCCCCGAATCATCAGAGATAACATGGAATGGTATTGGGAGTAAGTTTATCACCGATGGTTATCCTATCTTAAAGTATTTTGACGGAATGTCGAATGCTCTGCGAGTTATGCAGCCCGATTCCGATAAAGAATACAAATTTTTAGGAGTGCAATTTAAGTTCAATCGTCAAGGTGATAACTGGGTCGATATTTATCCGACGAAAGGTTCGGGCGATGATGCCGCACCTTATGAAATACCGTTAAAAGGTATTGTTCAAAGATTTGATCTTTGGGTTTGGGGTGCAGGATATGCTTACGATCTTGAAATACTGGTACGCGATTGCAACGGACGGATACACACATTACCGGTCGGAACGTTAAATTACCATGGATGGAGAAATCTGGCGGTTACCGTTCCCACAAATATCCAACAGCGATCACGCTATTTGTCACAGCTTAAATACATGAGCTTTGTCACATTTAGAATCCGCACTCAGCCTTCAGAGAATGTCGATGACTTCTATGTTTTCTTTGATGAATTCAAGGCATTGACAAATACTCGTATGGCTTCTTATGACGGTTTTGAGTTAGAGAATGCCAAGTTTGATGATGCCGATTCAAATAAGGAGGACGGAAAATAATGACAAAAAAATATTTTACCGTAGCAGTGTTATTGTCAACATTATCGTTGCTTGCATTTGCTCAAGAGAATACACGTGATGCGTCATCCTTGGATCAGGTAGATCCTTCTCGTATCGGCGTTGAGTCTGCAGAGCAGCGCTTAAAAGAAGTTTCAGTAGATAAGTTCGAAAATGAAGGGTCTTGGATTTGTTCCATGTCCTCAGACGAAGGGGTTATTCAAGGACGTTTGTTTGAAGGTTCGCCTAAACAGAAAAAACCGATTCCGGAAGAAGAAAACCTTAATCTCCCCGACAGCAAAGTTTACGGTACAAAGGTATCCTACTACCGCCGTGGTTATAACAGCTTTGAAGTTCGTGCAGTCAAACCGATTCCGGTTGAAGGCATTACCAAAACCGTCAGCGTTTGGGTTGTCGGAAGGAGCTATCCGCATGTTTTAAAGCTCATTCTTGAAGACTACATGGGACAGCAGTTCGAACTTTATGTAGGCAAACTGAACCATGCAGGATGGAAACTGATGACAGTCGCCGTTCCCCCGCAGAATGCAGCCGGAACAGGCATTGTACAGAAAGATTATCACTATGGCACCAGCATGGGCTTAAAGATTGTAGGTTTCCGTATTGAATGCAATCCGTGGGAAGCTTACGGCAATTACTACATCTACTTCGATGATCTCCGTGCAGTTACCGACCTCTATGAAGTTGACCTGCGCGACGATGACGATATGAAAGACATCTGGTAAACCACTACTCTCATTCATCGTATCAATCGATTAAAAACCGGTATCTATTCGATACCGGTTTTTTTATATACATGATAGCGTCCTGCTTTCGTATAAAAAGCTATTTTCTTACATCTTTTTAAAAACGACAGGATATATGATGTATATACACCGACACCTAATTTTCTTACATCGGCGCTGATAAACATATCGGGGAGTTTTTCCATAAACGGTGCGATCAAGCTATCGATACCGTGAAATTCTTCTGTTCGATGTATCTTTAACAGTTTTTTATCGATAATACGCGGCCGTTTATATCTGCTGCGCCCCTTCTTATCATCTATTTTGATAACTTCGCAATCAATATAGAGAATTTGTATTGTAAGTTTCGGATTATCGAGATAGTAAGTAATCCCTAGCAGTTCTCTAAAAATCTGATAAAAATTGCCGTGTTTGGGGCTTTTACGGCAGCTGCGTTTACTGCCGTCTTCATTAAGCGTCAAAATATATGCATTTTCTATAATGGGATACACAATTTGGACAGGATACCGCGGCAAAAGTTTTTCCAATTTAGCTTTTAGGGCAGAAAGCTTAGACGTTTGAATTTCGATTATCCGTCCGGCATCGTAAATATCACAGATAAAACCTTCCAGCGAGGTTTCCTGTACGGAACCTTTGCTGCTGTATAAATCTTTTAGAGTACGGTGCAGGTGGGTTTCATTATATGTGTTGATCATTCGTTAGATGTATGCACGTAATTCAGTGGCATCCAACTGCTCCATTGTATAGTAAGTTGCAACGATGCCTCTTTCTTCGCGGGTTCGTTTCCCGCATACCTGATACACAATCATTTTATTTGTCGGAAGCGGCGGCGTTAATCGATTACCGTTCATATCGTACAGTGAACCGATCGCCAAGGCACCGGAAATTTCCTGCGTATCGCCATCGGGAAATACCATATAATATTCATAAAGCGTCATACCGACACTATAGCAATTTTTTCTAATCCCGCACAAGAGCAAACACATCAGTGTGTGTAAAAATACAAAGCCGCCCTATTAAGGACGGCTTTGTAGCAGTTGCTATATCAGCGATAACGGATTTTCCGCATTGTGATGTTTTGTTACCGGTCGTTACCGGCTATCGGATAAGCTCAATTGCTTTACCAAAAAGTTCCCGCTACCGTGC
>CAJPTT010000283.1 GCA_905373565.1 uncultured Treponema sp.
GCATTTTTGCGGGTCGAGCGCGGCGGCATTTTGCACCGAAAGGTGGAGTTTTGCATGCTCAACCAAGCGTTCTTCCTGATCGAACCGCTTTGTCGGATAGATGTGTCCGCCGAACTCGGTTATCAGATAGGGAACCAAATCGGCTTGCCCCGTAACCTCGCGTTGAGGGCGAAGTACACGCGCCGCTCCGGCTGCAGTACCGGCAGGCAATCCTTGAGAACCGTATATAAAGTCATTCATCGTATACACGTCTTCAAAAAATTCGCTGTTTTCAATACAACGGACACCGCCGGTTTGCCGGTACGGATCAAGTTCATGAGCAATCGTATTTGTCCGCTGATAAAACGCCGTGCAATCCGGAGACTCATTGATGCGTACTCCCCACAGTACAATCGAAGGATGATTCCGGTCTCTGATAATCATTTTCCGGATATTTTCGCAAGCAACATCCTGCCACGCGGAATCGCCGATATGCTGCCAACCGGGGGTTTCTTCAAAAATCAATAGACCGATTTCATCGCACCGATCCAAAAAATACGGCGACTGCGGATAATGCGAGGTACGGACGATATTAACGCCAAGTTCGTATTTTAAGATATCCGCATCTTTTTGCTGCGCCCGCTTCGGCATCGCATACCCCGCATACGGGAAAGACTGATGCCGGTTTAAGCCCCGCAGCTTGAGCAGCTTACCGTTTAAGAAAAAACCTTCCGGTGTAAATTCGGCAACGCGGAACCCGATACGGGTAGACACGACATCACATACAAAACCGTCTTCCAATAACGATACTTCGACGCGATACAACTCAGGCTTTTCAAGCGTCCACAGTTTTAAGCCGGTTAATTCATCCATTATCATCGATAGGGTAAGAGAAGGAACCGATACGACAAGACTTCTACTCAATTCCGCACGTTTTCGATTTCGGGAATCGAAAAGCGCGACCGAAACGTCAATCGATTTATTCGTTCGTTCGTCGTGTGCAATCGCAATATCAACCTGCAAACTTTTTTCTGCCGTTAAAACGGAAAGAGGGCGAGCATACATCGATTCGATATGGCAATGCGGAACCGCACGCAGCGTAACATCGCGGTAAATGCCTCCATAACAAAGGTAATCAACCTCACCGCCGAACGGAGGGATATCGGCTCGTTCCGTCGAGTCGACATACACAACCAACAAGTTGCTTTCCGCTTCTCCATACTCAACATATTGAGTAATCTCCACGGAAAACGGAACATACCCGCCCTTGTGTTCGCCGACGAACTGCCCGTTAACAAAGACCTTCGCATAGCACATCACACCGTCAAAGTCGATAAAAAGACGCATTCCCTGCAACTCATGAGATACGGCAATTTTTTTTCGATAACACGACTGAAATTGATATGTTTTTTCATCAAAATAATGATACGGCAACTCTTTCACCGTATGCGGAAGCTGCACCTCGGTAAAAAGTGTTTCGTCGCAATCAGGCTGCACATACTGTTCTTCAAAATTATCCGCAAATTGCCAATTTTGCCATAAAGGTATTAATGTTCGTGCCATTTCAGGCCTCCGTTTGTATATCGATCATCTGATTCAATACGATATTAAAGTCTTCTATAAAAATTCCGGAATACCGCTCGATATTTTTTATGATAAAGTCTTTCAATGCCAATATCCGCCCAGCCAAATCGGGACCGGCAGGCATATCCACCATCATAATAACTCTATAACCGCTATTCTCGGTTTGGACGGTAATTTTCTTAATATGTACCGCGCTGTCATACTGAGCTGCATACTGTATCACCATTTCTTTTAATGCGATATCGGAAACTTGTGCCGAATACACTTTAGAAAACTCAGGGCGCACAACCGATTTTTCAAAGAGCGTTTCTTCTTCTTTTAAGTACCCGATATTTGCATTACGGAACAGCAGCCTAATTTTATCATAAAATATCTGCGGATAATTTCGCTTAACCTCAACGGACGGAACGGGAATAACATGCTTTCCTTCGACACGGCGACTTCTGATGGCGGTTTCAATTTCTTCCCTCGTTGCGATATCTTCAATGCGGATAATTTTTTGCGGCGGCGGAATTTGCAATCGCGTCGCAATTTTATTGACCATCTTATCCGACGTCCCCAAAATAAGTACCTTCTTACGGCTTAATTGATGGAGCACTTTTGCCGCTTCATCCCGATGCTGCTTGTCATCGAAGACAGCCGTTTTTACCGCCGCCAAAAAGGTTTTTTCGCGTTTTGCGGAATGTCCCGCGAGTATTTTATCACCCTTAATGACCAATCCGTCATCGATGATCAAATCAATTCCGTATCTTTGAGCAACCAGCCGCGCCCTAAAACTTTTTCCCGTGCCGTTGCCGCCGACCAACGCATATATTTGAGGTCCTTTTACCCAGCGAAAAAACCTATCAAAAAACCGCATATCCGTCTAGTATAAGCCTGTTATTGTATCTCCGCAAGTACCAAGTATATTGGAACAAACGCATCAGGCACCTTTTTGAATCTCCCGGAGAAAACGGTTCATAGGCTTTAAACGGCACGTCTATCTCGATCAGTGCTTATCCCGAATGGGCACTGAACTTTAATGAACAAGTGAAAAAATTCGGATTGGGAAAAGGCATCGATACACTGCATCTTAAAGATGAGAAATATTATTATTTTCCTTAATAGTTTGTGAAAGGGCTGACAATCGGCTCGGTAAAAGGCTAAACAGTAAAAGGCTAAATAGCATATATCACGTAAGCGGTGTTGTAAAACCAGCAGTTCTACAACACCGCTTATTTTTATCAACGTCCACCGGAACTACCGGCAGCGGTTTCAAAATCGGCTTTGATTTTTTCCAACAAGGCGCCGATATCATTTTGATAGATAAAATCCCAGCCGACCCACGAAAATTTTTTATCAGCCGATAACCGATTATCGACGGACGGATTGGTAGACGGGAAGAAACCGCTTTGCGCAAAAACCGTACCAGTCTTTTCCGAAAGGAAAAACGACACAAAATCTTTTGTGAACTCCTCAGTATCTTTCTTTACCAGCATAAAAATAGGAGCGACAATCGCACCGTCTTCCGGCCAAATCGTTTTAAGAGGAGTTCGTTCATCTATCATCTTAGAGAAAAAATAAGGACTGATGCTGACGACAGGCTGCGCAGCCGCAGCGCTCTTTCCTCCTTTTACCATTTGAGCGGGATGCATATAGGCACTGCACGCTTTGCCTAATTTTTTAATGCCTTCGTCCCCGAACCGTGCATAGATATTAAGAACGACGGAATTGAATAAATCCAAATCACCGAACGGAATAGCGACGGAATGTTCAAATTCGGGCGATAAGATATCTTCCCATGTTTTCGGCACTTTCCGGCCGTCCAACAGTGCGGTATTCACAATCATAATTGCAGGAACAACACCGATAATGGCATAATTTTTTTTCTCATCCCGCAAATCGATATAGTCATTGCAAAAATCTTTATTGACCGTATCGAGTGCACAGTGGAATTCCTTATTTTCAATAAAAGAACCCATCAGCTTTTTATCAAAGAACAGTTCAAAACCGGCAGAAAGGAGCACATCCGGCAGGTTTTCTTTTTTACCGGTTTTTGCCCGATCGATTATCCAATCAATACCGAGATTCGCAGATCTTAGA
>CAJPTT010000284.1 GCA_905373565.1 uncultured Treponema sp.
GATATATCCTGCTTTCAACACTTCCAGTAATTCACGGTGAAAAAGATTTGCAATTCCGTGTTTATAATCGCTGCTGTTTAATAGAAGAATATTTATCCGCTTTACACACTGCCTAACATAATAAAAGAGTGTTTCCCATAAATACTGCGATTCTTCTCGGACAACATGAAAATATCGGAAGCGCTGTATGTCTTGTTCTATGCGCGGATATTTATTTCCATAAATACGCTTTAATTGCTGTATTAAATACGTATAATTTTTATTCGTGTTATTATGAGAATTTTTATCAGATGTATCAGAGGCGTTTAATAACGGGCGTATAATATTGACAAGCCTATCGGGATCTTCGATAAACGTTTTTGCTTCGATGCAATAGCAGTTGTAATCAGACTTAAAACCGTTGCATTTGATAAAATCATCCGCAAGATGCTTAAATACAGGGAAATCGATACACAGTGTGTTGAATCTTTCTCCGGATAGTATGGCTTCCGTTAGAGCTGTGTTTTTCCGTACCGTATCTGCCATGCGAGAAATATCATTGGTAACAACAGCTGTTTTATTATTAAGTTCCCAATAGAAATCAAAGGCGGAGTAGTTCGTATCTACACGTTTGATTATTTTGGTGAATTTTTTGCTCATTAAAAAAGACGGGAATAGGGCATACTTAAATCTATCGTATGCAAGTTTTTCTGTAAGCGTATAACTCTGTTCCATAAATACAGTACAGTCGGCTAATGTCATATTCTCAAAATCTAAGGTTTTAATATGCGCTAGCTCTTGTTCATATTGAGCCATAAATGTTTTACATACGTCCGAACAATAGCCAAAATTTTTGAGCATCCGTATGATTGTAAAAATATGAAAAATACGCAGAGTAAGACTTTTTTTATTTTCAGGAAGCGTCTGAATACCATCGTCATCAATTGTAGGATTTGAATTAAAAACAATACCGCCTTCTGCGAATATCCGGGCCTTTTGGTCGTTAATTGCTATCATATAATCAAAGTCCAGCGCACGGTATGCAAACGGCATTTTTTCAAACTGAAAAGCCATATTTTCTTTCATCATTTTTGATAATGGTCTTTTTGAGATATATTTTTGAACCAGCTTCTCATCATCATTATTTTTTAAGGTTGTTATTGCGCGTGCCTGCAAAATATATACTTGGTTCTTTTGTATTGCCCATTCAATATCCATCGGCATACCGTAGTGTTTTTCTATTTTTAGTGCAGCGCTCACCAGAGCTGCAATCTCAGTATCATTCAATACCCGCGCTGTTCTTTTTTTCTCGCTTACCGATTCTTCTTTTGTGTTTTTATCCGCATAGACAATTTGCGTTTCTTTAGTTCCGATAGTTACTTCTAGCACATCTCCTGATTTATTTACAATATAACTATCTGCCGTTACCCTGCCGCTTACTACACTTTCTCCCAATCCGTAACTTGCGTTGATCTGTATTTCATCTTTGTTTTGTGTTACCGGATTGACGGTAAACAGAACACCCGCTTTTTCGCTTTCTACCATTTCTTGAATGACAACGGCAATCGCAACAGCGCTTTGATTATACCCTTGATTAAAACGATAGCGTACTGCTCGCTCCCCCCATAGCGAAGCATAACAATGGCGTATTTGAAGTAGGACATCTTCTATCCCTTGCACATTTAAATACGTTTCTTGCTGACCTGCAAAACTCGCATCGGGTAAATCTTCCGCTGTTGCTGATGAGCGAACCGCAACCCTCGCAGCTTCTCCGAGTTCCGCATATTTCGCTCTTATCTCTGTTTCCAATCGAACGGGAAAATGTCCTGTTATGATTTTTTTCCGAAATGTGCCGACGGCGGATAACAAGGCTTGTTCATCCGTTTGCGCCTCTGTAAGAACACGCAAGATAATTTCATCTATGTTATTTTCTTTGAGAAATTCCCGATACGCATCTGCGGTAATCACAAATCCCTTAGGAACCGATATTCCTGCAGCAGTCATCTCACCAAGGTTGGCTCCCTTACCGCCCGCAATGAGTACATCATCTTTATGTATCTGTCTAAAATCAGCTATCCGCATTGTATTCAACTCCTTTAAGGGAAAACGCTTATATTCATACTTCTATATATTTATTTACAGTTGCAGATATAAATATTCGCAGCACGTCGTTAAAATAGGCTGCATCAAATTGATAGCATTGAGAACACAACACCGCACTTCCGATAAATGCACTCATCAACCCTTTTTGCTCTACCTGCGTAATTGCTCCGTGCTGTTCCCAATACCGTATCAGCTTTGCTAAAAAATCTTGATACAGTATTTCAATTTTATGTGCCTCATTTTGACCCTTTGCTTCAAAGAGCTTAAACGCATCCTGATAAATAGGTTGGCTTTGAATTTTCGTCATAAGATCAATCGAAGATTTGTATATCATATCCGTAAGAAATGCCGCCGGGTCGGTAAGCGAAGTTGAAAACTTTTTTTCACTATTGCGTAGTTTTTGATTTGCGCGGTACACAATGAGTTCGATAATCAAAGCGTCTTTATCCTTCCAAAAATGATAAAAACTCCCCTGCGCAATACCGACCCGTTTGGTCAATTCCGCGATGCTCAGCGCCTTTGTTCCTTTATCGTGAAATAAATCGAGCGCGGTTTCCATAAGCGCTTCTTTTATTTTTATTCTTTCTTCTTCGGTAAATGCTTTCGGCATAATACTGCATCCTTCGTTCATACGGTGAGTTTAATACCCCGGCACAGTGTTTCGGGATTACTCACTCGTCTCTATGCTTGTGAATATTTTATCATTTATTCACTGCTAATATAGCAAAAAACTTCGTACATGTCAATGAATATTTTATAGATTATTCATAGATAGTTTCTGTCATTATTCTTAGTGAGAAGCTTTTTAGAGGACTTCGGGCGGCACCGGTGAACAATGCTCAATATTTTGCGCTGTATGGGCGATCCGGCACGGATGCTATTGCAATTGTCAATTGCTTGCCGAAAGCGGCAGCAACTTTAGGTACATTACAAATTGCCAATCGATTGCACTTCGTTCGGAGAAAGCCCTGAAATTTTGCAAATATCGGCGAGGGGGTAGCCCATAGTAAGCATTGTCTTTGCCGTTTCGAGTGCCTTTTGGCGAGAACCTTCATCGAAAGCATCCATAAGAGCTACCGGTAAAATATGATATTCTTTCCGTGCTAATTCGTTCTGCTTTACTGTCTGTATCATTTGCTCTATCCTCCCTGTGTATTCCGTAGTTACCTTACCAGTTTTTACGTACTGTAAAAAGCCCTGTAACTCTCCATTGTCGGCTTCTTTAAATGCGTTTGCATTCAGTATAATCTTTTTTGTTCCGTCCTGTAAGAGGAGCTTCTTCTCCTCCACACAGATATTTTCAAATGTATAAATGGCACGATTACCACCGAAAGGATCGAATAAACAGATAAAAATAATATAACTCTCATTTAATACTTTATACGAATATCCTTGATCGAGAAATGCAACATCAAGAACTGACTGATAATACCGCATTCTTTTTGCTATGTTATATTCATTCCCTACTTGCATTTCAATATCATAGGATGTACCGGCATCGTCTTTGACCAGATGATATGTTTTTAATTGCCGGGAAATGTGGTACCCTTATCCGACGGGAT
>CAJPTT010000285.1 GCA_905373565.1 uncultured Treponema sp.
GAATTAAGAATTATGAATTATGAATTATGAATTATGAATTATTAGTGGCCATTTTGCGATCGGCGGGCTATATAGAGTTATAAATGCCTATATAAGGAGAATGCGATGAATATCATTGTTGAAAAATCAAAATCTTTTGCACTGAATATTATAAAAGTGCATAACATGCTGTGTAAGGACAAACATGAATTTGTTCTATCTAAACAGCTCCTACGCAGTGGAACGAGTATAGGCGCAAATATAAAAGAAGCTATCCGTGGGCAAAGTAAAGCAGATTTTTATGCAAAGCTTTTTATTTCACTCAAAGAGGCAAGTGAAGCCGAATACTGGCTGGAATTGTTACATGAAAGCGGATATCTTTCAACTGCTATCTTTACCGATATGTATGCAGATTGTCAAGAACTCATTAAAATTCTAGTCGCAATAGTCAAACATAGGAATGATTCTTAATTATGAATTATGAATTATGAATTTCCCCCTTGACGTATCGCATTTTCTGATGTAAAGTTATATACGATTTCGGTAAAGTTCTGTGAAGCGTAGGTGTCTGCGCTCTACTCCGTAAAAGCTTTACTATGGTATTTTAAAGAACACAAAGTATAAGGAGATGTGTTATGAAAACAAAATTTATGTTTATCAGCTGCACTCTTGCGCTGATAATGAGCGCTGCGGTTCTGTGGGCACAAGAAATGCCGACATCGCCGACGAATGATGCGACGGCCGGCATTGTGGCCGCAGAAGCCGATCAGTTTATGAGCACGCTCGAGTGGGGCAGCGTATCCTTTAATAAGGCGTTTGTTTATCTCGACTATACTGCGAGAACAAACATAGTTGACATCGGCGCCGCCTTTAAAGCCGGCCCCGTGTATATCGGCTCTTATTATAATGGAAACTTCGGCTCCTTTAATACTGAGGCGGACAAGCAGACGCTTACAACCACGCCTACGTTCGGCCCCGACACCGCTGCAGGTACGTTCCATAACGTAAAAAGAACTGATAAGACGGAATTCGGCAACAACTATGGCGGCGAGCATAAGGTTGCAATGCTGATCGGTTACGGCAACATGGGCTTTCAAGTCGGGTATAAGCAGAAGGGATCAAGCAAAATCGGTAAATATTACGGCGGTGCTAAAAAGGATGATTCTATAGAAACAAATACCGGCCTTGACGGGCTGGCGAGCGGCGACAAAACTACCTACGATCCTAAAGGGTTTGTTAAGGCTGCGGAATATACGCCGTATGTGGCGTTCGGTATGAATATCCCCGTCGGCGCTATGACCATTTCTCCGACTGCTGCGCTTGAAGTTGCCGTTAATCAGAATGCGAAGTACGGCTTGGAAACAAAGCTTAACAAAAAAGACGACACCCACTATAAGCTGGATAAGGCCTCAAACGGCAATGCAAGCGAGGCATATACCGGCATTACCGCTAAGGTTGGCGCGGGTATTGATTTAGGCGGTGCGCTTAATTCGTATGTAAATATCGGGTATGAATTTACCGTAAATGCCTACGGCAAAACCTATCAAGACCTTGCCGGCGGAAAGCATAAGGTTAAAGGTATTTACGAGATCACCACCGATACGGTAACCGATGACTATAACAGCGGTTTTAACGGAATACATCAGGTTACCAAGACGTTTAATGCTAATATAACGGAAAAGACATACTTTAAAAATGCGCTAAAGCCGGAATACAGCCTGCAAAAGGACTTTACCGACCGCCTTTCTTTGTTTGCCAAAGTGGAATGCCCCATTACGGTAGAGGTTGATAACGGCGTTAAGACAACGGTAGACAAAAAGGTAGTAACAACCGAGAATCTTCAAGACTCGAATGTTCATAGCAATAATACCGTAACGACAGTGACTACGAATCCTACCGAAACAAAAAAGATAACAAAGGTAACGGTGGAACCTGCTGCAATGGCTGCAATTACGTATGCGGCTATCCCCAACCGTTTATCGCTTAATCTGGGTACCAAAATCGGCTTTTTGAAGGGCGAACATACGCATACCAAGATTTCCAAGAGCGGGGTTATCGGAAAAACGACAAAGACAACCGTATACGAAAATCAGAAAGATCGGGAGGTAGTAGAGGAAACTGCTTCCGCAGTAGAGGCCGTGGAATCCGTACAGAACGAAGGTAAGCTTGATTCTGTGAAAGCAGAGGTTAAAGGCGGTTTAACGTGGAATATCACCGAAAACTTTATCTTTGACTTTGTGTACACACACTTCCTGGAGAAGAGTATGATTGGTCCGGGCGCTTTAAAGATTGCCTGTACGGTTAAATTTTAAGGGAATATAAGGAGAATTGTAGTTATGAAAACAACAATAAAACTGGGGATGCTTACCGCAGCGTTTTTGCTGGCGTTTGCATCGTGCAGCAACATTGTAAAAGATCCCGTTGCTGCAACTGACGACGTAGCCAAATCCGTTATAGACGACGGCTTAACGAATGGGCGTGGCTTTAAAGTTACCACTGTTAGCGGCACTAAATATGGGGATATCAAAGACGCTAAAAATGCACAATATCAAGTGAAAATTACATTTAGCCACCGGCCGGACGCGAATACGCTGAACGGGGTAACGTTTAGATCACTGCAAAATGCCGACAACGCATGGTCTATGCCGAAAACAAAACAGACCTATACGCCGGCTAAGACAGAGGTCGTTAATAATGATGTGTATTTTACATTCGACTTTAACCCTGCCGATGTAACCGACTTCTATGTTTTTATCGATGCAAACACTGTAAAAGCCGAGAACGGCGCCATGCTCAACCACGACGGCGACTGTAAGTGGGGCGAAGGAGGCATCGGCGGTGACGACTCTTATGCATGGCTGCTCTTTCCTAAGGACGGTAGCACCGGCCTAACAACCGGTAATGCGAACTATGATCAGGAGCTCGGCACTGCTACCAATAAAAGATGGACTTGGGGCGGGGCATTCACACTGAAAGGCGGCAACGGTGCGGATAAATATAAGATTGCAAAAGCCACTGTTACCATGACAGGCGAATCAAGCATCGATGATGCAGGTACGGTAAACGGTTTATTGGGCCCGCTTGTACAAAAGCATGTTAAAGTAGAGCACTACAATTGGAAAAAAGGCGAATGGGAAAATGTAACCGCTACCTTTACGCTGAAGGCCATGGGAACTTATGAGGCGGATATTTCCATACCCGACGGACACTATGCACGGTTTAAGTTTATTGATCAGGATGAACTGAAAGGCAAGTCATATAAAACCAAACTGCGCGGGTATTCCATTAGATTTGCTACTCTGGGCGAGTGCTATAAGATTGACAGCATAGTAACAGACGTATCAAGTGTCTACAGCAACCAGGGCGTTCTTGCAACGGATAGTGCTTTCTACTCCTTCAACGCTACTAAAGACGATGGAAAGGCTTCCATTAAATTTTCCAGCGCAACCCTGCCTACCAGCAATGTTTATATGAATAACGCATGGCATACGGTATCTGTAGACAATGCGACGAAGATTACTCAGTCTGGTATTAATAAAAAGACTTTGTTTAGAGGCTTTGAAGTAAGCACCGTAAAACCGGAAAACTTTAAATGCTATGATAGTAACGATAAGCTTATGCCTATCAAGAG
>CAJPTT010000286.1 GCA_905373565.1 uncultured Treponema sp.
GCTGCTGCTGCTGCAGTGGCAGCTGCTTGGGACATTTCATCCGGTTCTTGCGATACTTGCAACTCCGGTTGAACTTGCCTCTCCTCAGGTTCCTCTTTTGGGGCAACCGGTTGCAGCGGTATTTTTCGACTAAGGTTTTCGGCAATCCTTTCAGCCAAAACCTCAACTACTTGCGCATATCGGTTTTCATCAAACTGTTTATCGACATCCGAAATAATGCCCTGCAAGAATCCTATAGACGTACCGTAGGTATCCAGTTCCTTTAACCTTTCCTGCATTGCATCATCGCGGAGCAAATCCTGACGTTTATGCAATGACTGTACATTTTTTTGAGAAATTCCGTCTATGTCGAGCGCCGCATTATTGTCGGTATTGTCAGGGTTAAGGTAAAGTTCGTCTATAGAGGACGAAAATGCGCTGCTATCCGCTGTACGGGGGCCGGTAATGGGCGGTGTATTGTTAAGAGCGGGTATGACACCGATAGGATTTCCCGTAACGGCAGCGGAGGGCATTGCAGTGCCGGCATGTCCGATACTGTCTGCATAAGGAGCTGCAGGCGACGGTACATAATTCGAAGATGCAGCGCGAGGAAGCATTGCATTTTGCATTTGATCGTTCAACTGCATAGTTGCTATGGATATATCGTCTTTTTCCGGGGGTAAGTCTTTTACTTCTTCCGTCTCCTCAATTAACATCTCAAAAGGGAGATCCTGTTCTGATTTTGATATATCCCGTAACGAAGGAATATTTCGGGTTAAGTCCGAATCGAAACCCAGCTCTGCCGGAGACATATACAGAGACGAATCGTCCGGCTTGAGCTGTTCAAGATTTTTAGTCAGCAGCGGATCGGTCGTATAACTTTCCGCAGCCTGTTCATATAAGTCGAGTGATGCAGCCATATCCTGCTCATGCTCGTCCGTTTCGGAACCGCTTTGTAAATTGATAATTTCATTTGCGGTTTTTAATGCCTCGATGGTGTCGCCCCGTTTCTGAAATAACCGCGAAAGAGCAGAGCGTGCTTCGATAGCATCCGGTTTTAACTCAAGTACTTTCTGATATTCTTGATATGCTGCCTGAGGATTATTCAATAATTCCTCGGTTCTTCCCAATGCCATCAGCGCAGGAATATCGATAGGTCTTTGCCGTAGAAAGAGTTCGAGCTGTTCTTTTGCTTCTTTATATTTACGCGCCATCAGGTATTGCTCTGCAAGCTCTTGACGGAATTCTATTGCGGCTGGGGTAGCCTGTAATATTTTTTTAAATGTTTGTTCGGCTTGCTCGCGTTCTCCCGTAAGGGCATACAGTTGACCCCGCAATTTGAGCGCATCGAGGCTGTTGCTGTGTTCCGTATCCAACCGTCCGAAAAGTTCATGAGCTTTTGCATAATCTTTAGCATACATGCACATTTGGATAGCTTTAAGCCGCAGGGCATGATTATCGGCATTTATCAGAGCAGCTTCCGCGGCAAGTAATATCGGAAGCGCTTCGTTGTAGCGTTGATTCTTTTCCAAAAGTCGGGTTAACGCAAATGCCGCCGGGGCATAACCGGAATCAATCGCTAACGCATCGTAATAGTATTGCTCGGCTTCTTGCTGAAGCTGTTTCTTTTCAAAAAGAAAACCAAGTTGGGTATACAAAGTCGCATTTTCACCTGTTACGCGAAGTAAAGAACGATAGGTATTCAACGCATCGTCAAGTTTAGCTAACTGCAAATACGCAGCGGCAATGCCCGCTAAAACCTCAGCCCACGCAGGATTAATACGAAGCGCCGAATTATAATATATGATAGCTTCTTCATATCGCTTTTTTTGGCGCAATAGTTCGGCAAGGTGAAAATTCAAATAGGGATGATTAGGGTCTACCTGCAAACCGTTTTTATATACTTCAATCGCTTTATCCGTTTTACCGGTCAAAACATACAGGTTACCAAGCCGATCATAAGCGTGAGCATGGTCGGGTTTTATCTCGATTGCTCGGGAAAAATAGTCGGCAGCCTTATCATAGTCATGCATCCGCTTATAGGTCTTTGCAAAGCTGTACAACACCTCATCAGTGTCGCCGCCGATATTTTTTGCTTTTTCTAATATTTTAAGGGCGTCTTCATAGCGATCCAAATGCCGATAAATACGGCCGAGACGCAACATCAACTCAACATTATCGGGTTCTCGTTCATATAAACGAAGATATGCTTCTAACGATCGCTCAAGATCGCCTTCATCCCCATAGATACGCGCCAATAAATTTTCGATTTTTTCTTTGTCAGCCAACGATATATCAGGATATTTTTTTAGCACATTGGTTAATAACCATTCGGCATATTCAAAGTCTTGAGTAATTAATGCTGAATTTGCACGCTCAAAGACAAAATCAAGTGATTCCGACATAATTCCTCTAACCGCTATTCCTTTCGCGGTCTCGCCCATACTTCTTGAGAAAAGGCGCCCACCCGTGTACCTTCCTCATCATCATACGCTGCAACGGCAAAAAAATAAATTTTGCCGTTATCCAAATTCGGTATGCGATAGGAGAGGACTTTACCTGCATTCAGCGGTGAGCCTGCCGAAAAGTATTCGCCTCGGCGTTCTCCGTAATATACCATATAACCTTTTACATCAAAATCGATCGACGGCGTCCACGACAGCTCGATGCAGCCGTCTTTCGGCGCTGCAAATAAGCGTGCAGGCGGAAGCGGTTCGGAATCTTTTTCATATTCAAAACTAACGGAATGTATAATCGGTGTTGTTTGCCCTTCCGCATCAGGATATAGATTCCCTGCAATTTGAAAGAACCTCCCGTGCATGCCTGTAATAGCTTGTCCGCTGCGTACCGGTTTCCATGCGGGCTCCGAAGCCGTCCACGCATAGCGATTCTCGCCGGATCGAATAAAGAATACCGCATCCGTTTGCATCGGAGTATCTACAGAAACGGTCAGCTTCTTTGCTTGCGACATTGAACCGCCTGAATCGATAATAAGGGATTCAAATCGCCCCCCATTAAGGTGATAGCGGTCAAACAATGCCGCTTGTTCGGCAAAGCTCGGCGGTTCGACAAACCGTTTGGTTATCTTCATTTCGTCCAACATTCCCGAATAATGTACACCGATTGAGAGGTCGGCGGCATGTCCCAATTTTGATAAAAGGACTGCATCGCTCTCTCGCCCGTTCTCGGTAATGTAGACGATATTCTCCGTATGACCGTTCATCCGGTACTCCAAAAGACCGATTTCTTCATCATACGTAATCAGATGATGCGACCATTGGGAAGGAATTAAATTGGTGCGTCCTTTCAGCTGAATAGAAATACCGTTATTGTATTTATCCTGCCAAATATTAAAGAAATCCCATTGCAGTTTATTTTGAATAATTTGTGCAATAATATGCTGATCGGTTAAGCGCTCTTTTTCAAAATATGCCGAATACCATTGCAGAATAACGCTGCCGCTTTCGGTAACCGCCGGCGCTACCCAAAATTCAATCGTAAACGATCCTGCAGAACCTTCGCCTGCAAAAAAAGATCCGGCCTGCGGTTTTAAAACCAAGCCTGCTGTTTTTACATGAGGACTGCATACTGCAGCGC
>CAJPTT010000287.1 GCA_905373565.1 uncultured Treponema sp.
TTGAGAAGATTCATGCGCTGCACATTTGAACCGTTCGTCCAAAAGACATAGGGAATATTGTCCGCAGCCTTTGTACAGATAATATCGGTTTCGGGCCGCTGAGAAAGAGAACGTGGAAATGAGGGAATCTCTTCCAATTTGCGCGCATCGGTTTTCTGCGTATAGAAATCCAAATAAACGGTACGATCAGCGGCAAAACGCAATGACAATACGCCTTTGCCGTAATTTTTAAAGGCGGTTTTCAGCAGTGCATTTTGTTCCAAGAAGAATGGAATGCTTCGATCCAGCGAATAGTACACCAAGAAAGACGTTTCGGCGGAAACAGCCTTTGCAATTTTCTTCCATTCATCGGTTTTCACCAAGAGTTTGCCCGTATCGGTTTCCTTTTTGCACATGCCGAGCGCTTCCGCACTATTGGAAAGATACAAATAGCCGTCCTGTATCATATAAAAGGGTTCCGGCAGGTCGATATGAAAAGCGCGCAAGAGTCCCGACAACCACGACGGGAATACAATACGCGGGATACGGTTATCGTCGACTACTGCGGATACATTACGGTTAACAAATATTGTGTCGAAGAGATCTTCAAGCAGATAGCGGCATTTTGCCTCATCTTTTAGCGAAATGAAGAAAACGGGAGTTTGAGAATCCCGATGCCCGAATACGCCGATTTCGCTGCCCATCCAATCAAAAACAAGTTGATTTAAATCTTTGTTAAAAAAGAATTTACTGTTTTTATCCGCCGAATTGAAGTTCTTCGTCAGTTCCGGAGGGAAAAATGTTTTGGCGTTTTCGTAGAGAAATTGAGGATCGCCAAGGTTGAGCAGCGTCAAATAGACGGCGCCTTCCGGCAGACGGGATAAAATAGACGGCAGTGTAGAGCGGCGCTGCAGGATAGCATTCACTTCGGGGCGTTCCGAAATCCAATTGATAACACTGTGAAGGGAAACGGTCGTTTCGTCAAAATTGACGTTGAGCGCCGCCGGATCGGGGAAGGCGAGTTCCCGCACCATGTTGCCGACGATATCCTTTTTTGCAGCAATGCCGGAAATAAAGTATGACGGTTCCGCATATACACTGACTTCTCCGCGGTTTGAAGCGCGCAGCAGTGCAGTCAGCCGTTTACCGCTCGCTTCGGAATTTTCGGCCAAACAGGAGTACAGCAAATTTTCTGAGGTTGCGGCGATCATGAGGTTCTTATAAAAACAGATGTAGAGCCGTTGATCTTGGGTCAGTTCAAAAAGAAACCCTTTTTTTGTGCTGCCGTTGATGTCAAATTCGGTTTGTGAAAGATTCGGTACCGAATCAAGCAGTTCCGGCTTAACGGCGGTAATAAGGGGAAGCAACTGAACGGCGGCAGACCGGATACCGATATTCGCAACAATCGCTGCGTTACTCCCCTCATAAACAGCGATGTTAACGGGGACGTTCAGCAGCCGCTTAAACCAGTTCGATTGAAGCGTTGTATTCGACCGCAGCGCACGGAGATTGCCCTGTAAAGCTGCCGTTTCGGGCGAAGAAAGGAGCGAATCGACGGCGCTGAGGTACAGTCCTTTTTGCAGCGTATCGCTCGCAGACCGAATAGTAACCGCAGCGTAATATCCATCCGCGATATGCCGCGCAGGATTCGTCCGGTTTATCAATGCATATCCGATTAATCCGACCAGCGGAAGCAGGATAATCAGAATAAGGACGAGGAGAAAGATACCGGCTTTTTTAAAAAATCTACTCTTCTTCCGCTTTTTTCCGGTATGCGGAGAGGTTTGCACCGTATCGGCGTTCTGCGCTGCCGTCTGCCGCACTGCCGACTGTCTGCCTGTCGTGTCAGCGTTTTCGGTTTCAATAGGCTGCATATGAGGCGGTATTTCGGGCGACATTTCGGCGGTACCGCTTGCCGTGGTGTCCGGGCTTATCTCCGTATCGAGGTTTGAAGCGGGCGGCATATCGTGCCCTTCTGTTGAGTGAATGTGTTCGTTGGTATTTAAATCGTCGGTATCCATAGAGCCTCGTTTCGCAGGGCAAATGCATCAGCTTTTACAGTACGCCCGCAGAATATATAGGCTGTTCAACCAGAATTTCGCCGCATTGCGGCTCAAATGGTTGCCCTGCCTATATATTCTGCGGAATCTGCTTTATTTCTCTGATGTATTTGCCCTTCTTCTAAGATAAACTGCGCAAAATTTTATTCAAAATTTTGCGCAAAAGGAAAGCAATCGCTTTAAATCTTTCCGATGCGGTTGCTCAGATCGCTTCGTTACTGTAGTTTTTGTTTGAGTGCGTTAATTTGCGGTGCGGTCAGTCCGACGGTTTTAGTCAGATAATTTTCCGCAACGGCTTTTAAATTGGCATCGGTAACAGCTTTGCCGCCGTTCATCTTTACGAACATATCGGTGATAATCTTCGCAATAACCGGATACCGTGCATCGGTTTTCTTGACGTTAAAGTAATTCATGTATGACAGCATATAGTCGTCGGCAACCTGCTGCACTGTGGCGCCCATCAAGGCTTCCAGTACGGCGGCAACCATACCGGCACGGTCTTTCCCTTCATTGCAATGAACGTAGAACGGTCCTTCGTGCTGCCCCATAAAGATCAGCCCATCCTTCAGCTTCGCGATAAAGGCAGGGTCGTTAAAGTCAATTCCCATATTAAGGGTAATAACCTGTCCGTCTTTTACCAGCTGTTCATAGTAAGGCGCTGCGGCAAGATGCGGGGTCATGCTTTCGGCACTGTCCGCAAGATTGATAACAGTCACGATTTTTGCTTCTTCAACGAGCTTTGCCGCATACGGGGCGCGGGCATCGCCGAGTACCGGATTGCATCCTCTGTACAGCCGATTGGCTGCAATGGAACCCGCTTGAACGGCGCGGAAGTTTGCGAATATTGCATCGGAAGCATAATCCTCACGTTTTTCGGATTTAACCAAATGGCGCATTTCGTATTCCTGTAAATAGGCGCCTTTCTTGGAAAGAGACAGTGTTACCGGAGTTCCCTCGACTGCGCCGGTTTTGCCGCTACAGTTATCATAGCTCATTGCGATAGCGGTAAACCCGTGTGAAAGTCTAATGAGGTAATCTCCTCTGTTAACATCGCTGTAGGTTGCAACAAAGGGAGCCGTTACGGTTTTGTCTCCCAGCTTTGCGAGCAGTACATCACCGAGTTCATACCCTTTTTCTTTTAACGCCGCTTCGGTAATGTCCGTTGTAAGGTTACCGTACTTGTCAACCGACGAAACGGTTCCCTGTAACGGCTCGTACACCGGCTCCTGCATACGCGCGCCGTCCGTAGTAGCGCATGACATCAGCACGGAAAGACTGAACAATACGGCAATCGATAGACGCATAAAACGTTTGTGAATCATAAAACCTCCCAAAATTGAAGCTTTGCACAGAAAAGGTGCAAAAGATTCCTTCTCTTCTTATTTAGTATATATATGAATGCTATGAGAAACAAGCCTTTTGAAATATACGGCACATCTGCGTTGTCGCTACGCCGAAATAAATGCTCAACGTATCACAGATACGCCTCCGCTTTATTTCGGCTAGGCTCCTAGCATCTGTACCGTC
>CAJPTT010000288.1 GCA_905373565.1 uncultured Treponema sp.
AACCACCTTATGAGAACAACATACCCCGACGCTTGCGTCGGGGTTGTTGATTTCAGTGTTATAAAAAATCAATCATTCATTATAAAAACATAAAAATTATTCAAAAACATGCGTTGACTAATTTATAGTCTCGTGTTAGCATAGGGTTACAAAGTGAGCAAAAGCTCATAAACTGCCTCGTATGGGGCGGTAATAACACCGCTTTACTGAAAAAAGTAAAGCAAGAGGTAGGTATTACTACGCAGACACTTACAGTAAAAGCCTTAAACGGTTTTAGTATGCTTTCCAATGAAGAATTAATGTATATTGATGCAGGAAAATGGAGCTGGAAAGATTTTGGTACTTGGACAGGTACTACAGCTGCTGCTGGAGGTGGAAGATTTGAGGAAGTGTGCCACGCTGTCGTTGTTGCATCTTGTGGAGTAGTTGGGGGCGCTATTGGTTCAACAGCTGGCCCGATTGGTACTGCCAGCGGTGCGATTGCAGGATCTGCATTTGGCGAATATATTTGGCAATCCGTTATGGAGGATTAAAAGATGGAAAAGCTTCTAGTAATAGATTCAAGTGAAATGCAAGATATTGATGGTGGCGGGCTTATTTCAGGTGCCGCTGGAGCTTTACTTGGGGCTATGGTTGCCCCTGTCGCTGCAGCAGTTACACACTGGAGTGGTGGAGATGAGAGAGCGACGAAGGCAGCTGCATTAGCAACATTTACAGCATGTGCAGCCATTGGTGCAGCATCTCCATTACCATAATAATGATCATCCGATTTATTTATACGGGGAGTGGTGATATGTCACGCTCCCCAATAGCAGTAGTAGCAGAAAATTGCGTTCACATACTATCAGGTAATGATGTAAGCATCGAAGTACCTGATAATGCAAATTCTTTCATTTTAAAAGAAGCATGGATCAAAACCAGACCATACAGACTTGCATCTGATAAAAAACAGATAACCGTTACGTGGAATAAATCAGGCTCACTTCTGTTAGCATCGGTTCAAGTGCTGCTATTTAAAAGCTCTTCGTTTTATTTTAAGGTTTTTATTGACGATGAAAAAAGAATAACGCACTGGAACAGCCGTAAAAAATCTGTGAAATTCGGTCGGTGCTTGTCTCTTTTGGCTATTCGCTTTTTTATTGAATGCAGTATCTTTGCTGTATGCATCTGGTGCGGTTCTTTTTTAGGGCGGGTGATTATCACTTTTTTGAAGTAAAAAAGACCATGCATCTAATCAAACAGCTTGACGAATTGCATAATAAAAAATAATTTGACAAGTCCATAATCCTATGTTAGCATAGAATTATAACGCGAGTAAAAGCCCGCAAACCATCTCGTATGAGACGGTAAGAACGCCACTTTACTGAAAAAAGTAGAGCAAGAGGAGTTGTAGTATGAAAAAGACTGGAGTAAAAGCTTTAAACGGCTTTAGAGCTCTTTCCAATGAGGAATTGGAAATGGTTGATGGAGGGACTTCTTGGCTGGATAAGCTTAATGATGTTAAAATTGAACATGGGAGGACATCTGTGGATACGTCAGGTGTACATTTTAATTTTGGGAACTGCGAAGTTGATATTGGTAATATTGGAAAAAAAGACCCTGGTATAAGAGTAACAATTCATCTATGATGACAGCAATTTTTTGAAAAACTTTTATACGAAGGATTATTGTAAACCGCTGAACTGGTACCCTCATCAACTGATGAATCCACTTGTTCATTAGTTGATTGCGAATTTTAGCAAAGCAAAAATATCGCTGTTGAAAACAGTATGGGCATATACACTTTTCTACAATGGGGCTGTTCACTGAGTGTAAAAATGTCTGATTTGCAATATCACAGACACCATATCTAGCGCTATTTCAGTTGTATAAAACCGAAATAGCGCTATGGGATATACTTTTTTGACAGCCTCTCTGCTATATAGAATCACTGCTATCCTTGGCGGTTCTGAGTATGCTTTTTGCGCACGAATGCAACAGTTTTCAGGAGTCGATATTTCTTCAACTGTTACACTTTAAGGAAGGATGTATTTATGCATGAATCTTTATATATGAAAACTTTATTGCTATTTATTCCTTTAGTTGCTAGTATGATGATTTCATGTGCATCGACAAATACTTCGTACCGTGACAATTTGCTAATAGTTGTAAAAACTGGAAATGTCAGGATTGAGATAACAAAGTATCGTAATAACCCGATGTACTGGAATGACGTGGTAACAAAAGGAAGTGATCTCACCGCTAAAGATGCTTTTTTGAATACCGTACATAGCACAAAAGAAGTACAATATGCAGCAGCAGGAACCATTTATCCTATCCAATGTATTGATGGTGCAATGATAACAGTGTTTGCAGAAAATAATACAGAAGCGTGTATTGTATATAATGGTACTCATTATTATATCGATCCTAAAGATTTGAAAGGACTCTCTTTTATAGTCTCTCGACAGTAGAAGTGCAAAAGAGAGATGGTTCAAAAGTAGACCGCCGATAGTTTTTTCCGCTAGATTTGAAATGAGAGTATTCCACCTAATCAAACAACTTGACGAAACAGACTGCGGGGCGGCATGTATTGCGATGATCGCCCGCTTTTATAAATCTTCATATCCTGTTACCCGTATACGGGAGATTGCCGGTACCGACCGGCAGGGAACCAATCTTGCTGGTATGGTGCAGGCGGGCAATGCGCTCGGCTTTTCGGTACAGGCATTAAAAGGCAACGCGGAAGCCCTGACACCGCAAGTTCCAGTTCCCTTTATTGCGCACATAAAAAGGAGCACGCCTCAGGGGGAGTTGCTGCACTTTGTGGTGATTAGCCATATCACTGCAAAAAAAATCACGGTGTTCGATCCTGCCGGTGAAAAAAAGACTATTCCCTACGCCGATTTCTTAAAAGAATGGACAGGCTACGTACTGTTTTTTACGCCGAATGAACATTTTATCGTTCAAAAAGAAACAATAGGATTGTTTGCCCGTTTTTTACCGCTGTTCCGCCCCTATATCGGTGTTGTGGTAGAGGTGCTCACAGCTTCCCTGCTATTGACTGTTTTCGGCATCCTTGCATCGCTTTATTTCCGTTCGGTTATTGATGATGTCGTATATACCCGCGCCCTTACCTCTTTGACGGCATTTTCAATCGGCATTTTGTTTCTTACGCTGTTTCAAGCTATTGTTACTGCAATCAGGAGTCATCTGGTACTGTATTTTTCGCTCAAGATAGACTTCAATCTCATCTTTTCTTATTTTAAGCACGTACTGGCATTGCCGCTCTCCTTTTTCGATTCCCGTAAAACCGGCGAAATTCTGTCCCGTATGGAAGATTCTCAAAAAGTACGGCAGGCAATTTCAGAGGCCGTTGTGTCGGTTGTCATGGATATTTTGATGCTGGCTGTTGTGGGCGTTGCTCTGTTCTTTCAATCCTCTCAGCTGTTCTGGATTGCGCTTGCAACGGTACCTATTTCCTCGGTAATGGTATGGGGCTTTTCAAAAAAATTTGCCCGCGGGTACCGCGCATTGATGAGCGAATCTTCCGAAGTGCAAT
>CAJPTT010000289.1 GCA_905373565.1 uncultured Treponema sp.
TTGCGGTTCGGGCACCATCCCGATTGAAGCGGCATTGTATGCTTACAATATTCCGCCCGGAATCGGCCGCAGCTTTGCCTTTGAAACCTTTGCCTGTTATTCATCTAAAAAAGACCGGCAGCTTATTGAAGAAGAACGCCGGCGCGGCGCCCTTAATATCCGCACGGATTGCTTGGTGCGGGTGAGCGGTTCCGATAACGATCCGGAGGCGGTGCGGCTTGCGCAAACCAATGCGGAGCGCGCTTGTATGCTTGCAGGTAAAGCGCTGCAGCGGATTGGAAAAGATAACCGTATCCCGCGCCCCGAATTTATCCACGCTGATTTTAGCGAACTTGCTGCGCCGTATCCCGAAGGAGCGCTTCTTTCCAATCCGCCTTACGGAGACCGCCTCGGCGACGAACAGGAAGCAATCAAGCTCTACGAAAAAATGACGTCCATTCCGCACGAGTTTCAAAACTGGCGCCTCGGCTTTATTACCGACAAACCGGCTTTTGAAGACATATTCCTGCGTGCAGGCATTACGCTTAAAAAGCGTCCGTTAAAAAGCGGCAACCTCGACACCTGCCTGTATTCGTACGGATTGTAGAAAGGTTTTATATGACGGCATTTTTTTCTACCATACATACCGTTTTTACCGGCATCGTGCTGCAGGCAGTGCCGTTCATGCTGTTTGGTGCGCTTGTGTCCTCGACCTTATATGTTTTTGTTCCCGACCGGCTGCTTATCAAGCTTTTTCCTAAAAAATACGGCATCGGCTTTTTAACGGCGCTCTTTGCCGGAGCCTTGTTTCCCGTCTGCGAATGTGCTGCCGTTCCGCTGATGCGCAGTCTGATTAAAAAAGGCGTCGCGATGCCTATCGCGGTTACTTTTATGCTTGCGTCCCCCATCGTCAACCCTATTTCGATTGTTTCGACGCTGTACGCTTTCCCGCAACAGCCGTCAGTAGCGTTCTACCGGCTATGCTTCGGTTTGCTGATTGCATGTGCGATTGGGCTTTTACTACTTTTTTATCCCGAAGAAAAATATTTAAAGGAAGATTTTGATAGGGAGCCGGCCGTGCAGCCGCATTCCCTTGGTGATGCTGCGGCTGCATTTCGCCTTGCAACAGGCAGAACAAGTGCACAGAACAGTCGTAGCGAACCTCAATCGGATAATTTCGAGGGCATCACTGCAGAAAGCAAAGTGCAATGGCTGCAAGTAAAAGTATACGCCCTATTGATGCACACCTGTTCGGAATTTTTTACCACAGGCCCTTTTTTAATCCTCGGCGCGTTTATTACCGCTCTAATGCGCGCTGCCGTTCCGCAGGAGTTTTTCAGCATAACAAGCGGCAGTGCGGCAGGTTCGCTCCTCGTGATGATGCTTTTCGCTTTTGTATTTTCCGCTTGCTCCACCTCCGATGCCTTTATCGCCCGCAGCTTTTTAAACAGATTCTCTTTCGGTTCAATTCTCGGTTTTTTAGTATACGGCCCGATGATGGATATAAAAAACCTCTTTATGCTGTTGTCTTTGTTTAAAAAGCGGTTTGTGATAGAACTCACCCTTATTATCACGGCGATCAATTTTATCGGCATTTCAGTGTTGGTGCGATTGGTTTTATGATTGGAGGAGGCTTCGGAGAAAAAATTCCCAATATTTCTCTTGACTTTTTATCCCAAGAAGTATATTATCTTTGCCATTACGGGGGCGTAGCGAAGCTGGTTATCGCGCTGGCCTGTCACGCCGGAGATCGCGGGTTCGAGCCCCGTCGCTCCCGAAGAAGCTCACCGCGCAAGTGGTGAGCTTTTATTTTATAATCGTTAAGATAAATCGCACAAACGGGCAGTAGCGCAGGGGTAGCGCGCTTGGTTCGGGACCAAGAAGTCGGGGGTTCAAATCCCCCCTGCCCGATGTTTTCTGCACTTTAAAAACAAAACAACTCTATACAAGACTTGCCATTACTCTATTGAGTAGATTAAAAATTAAGGATATAGTTCCGCTATGCGGGCGTGTCGCTTTTTATCGGTAGCATTTATTATTTTTTTTCTCTTTTCTCATATTGTTTTAGCACAAGATGTAAAATCTTTTGACGTTGCTGAAAAGAAAAAGTTTCCGGTAAGCGGATTTATCGGTTTTTCGTTCAACACCATGATTGCCGAAAGCCACGAATATGTCTGTAAGTACGATGTAATTTTAAGTGATTTAAAATGGCCGCTCACACCTTCGGTTTCTTATACGCTTTACGGCGGCGTATATTTCCCTAAAGGTATTCACCTTGAAGGGAATATTTCGTTCATACAACCGATGTCAACGGGAACTATGACCGATTCGGACTTTGAGGGGATTCAGAAAACACCGGCGCAAGCAGGTATAACGAAATTTTCCGAACATAACTGTACAATTCTTAACGGGCTAAGCTGGATGACAAAACTCGGTTTACAGTTGCCGATGCCGCAGACCGCTGCAATGCGGAATATAGGTATTTTATTAACGGTAGAGCCCATGCTCAGCGTTTACTACTCAACAATCAGTTGGCATTCCTACGGCGGCTATCTGCAATACGCAAAATTACAACCGAACGGAACGTATGAACCGTGGACTGAAGCATTACCTAAAGTACCGTATAATGGGGCGGCAGTATCGTATCAACAACACATAATGATGCCTGCAATAGGAATCGGTTTTGAAACGACCTTTCCGCATAACCTTACGCTTTTATCGGATTTTCACCTTACTCCAGATATTATGGCTTTGGCAGAAGATATCCACCATGACCGTAATGTACGATTCGTCGATATTATGAACGGCGGCTGGGGGATGCACGGCACTATTCGATTAAATTGGAATTGTCTGCCGTTCTTTTCAGTATTCGTGAATCTTTTTTATCAATACTGTATTACAATGGAAGGACGCAGCATTCTTTATAACGGCATCACCTCGACAAGGCCATATTCCTATACACTGCCCAATTCTGCAGGAACGTCTTTACGCGGGTGTACCTGTTCGATCGGGTGTGCCTTCCGATTAGGCCGGTAACTATGCAGCAGATGGGACAAATGCTCGGTCAGCGGCTTGAGCAGCGGATGAGTCAAAGTCAAATCCAATCCTTAGATGTACTGGCGCTGCCAACCCTTGAACTTCGAGAAAGGATTGCGGAAGAACTCGCCGAAAACCCTGCCTTAGAGCTTGTCCGCGGTACACAGCAAAAATCAATACCACCGACTGAGCAAACCAAGCAAATTGAACGAAGCGAACCGTACTATCGCAATGACCGGACATCATCAGTTTTTTCGACAGAAGCAAGCGATGCATTCCAAACCTTTTTGGAAAATATTCCGGCTCCTCAACATCAGAACTTGCAAAATCATCTTCTGGAACAGCTGCTTATCCACAAGCTCGATTCGGTTACAGTCTCTTTTGCCGAACGGATTATCGGAAATTTAACGAATGACGGTTTTCATGTTGTCCCGTTGAATGAACTTTTTAAAACGGAACTTTCTAAAAAAGAGAGTGAGAAAGAACGTTCTTTTATGCGGCATAAAATATCTCATGCTTTATC
>CAJPTT010000290.1 GCA_905373565.1 uncultured Treponema sp.
ACAAAACCGATGTTGAAGTGAAAGACGGCGCGGTAAAAAAAGAGTATACGGTACGTTTTGCCGATGCACAGGGTTTAGTTTCCGACATATTGAACGCAAGTACAAAACCGAATAAAGCAGAAACAGAAATTGTCAGCATCACGAAGGGAACAAAGAGTTCAGGAAGCGGCAGCGAATCCGATCCTATTATCATCGGTACCGACAGCAGCGGAGCGGAATTAAGCGTTTCATCCGCAACGGCAAACACGACGGTACACTGTACGTTGACTGAAATCGGCAGCGCTGCATCTACACCATACAACGGCAATCCTATTACCGTGCCGCTTCTGTTAAACGGCGCCGGTGAAAAGAAGTATAAGCTTGAGTATTACACGGACGGCGAAGGCTTTGCCGCAACAGCTGTAAAGACGGTGTATTATACGATACGGGAGAAACACACGGTAACTTTTGATGCGGATGGAGGAACGCCGGTTCCCGATGCGCAAACCGTACTGCACGGCGGAAAGGTAGCGGATCCTTCCACATCGGTATCAAAAACGGGATTCTATCTTGATGGCTGGTATACGGAGGATGCGCATACGCATAAATGGGACTTTAATACCGGTACGGTAACAAGAAATATAACGCTCTATGCCAAGTGGGATCCGAGCAACGGTACGCCGTACAAGGTAGAACACTATCAGGAATCGGCCAGCAGCGGCGGCACCTACAACCTTGCCCACACGGATAATTTAAGCGGCACAACCGACGCGAATGCTGCCGTAACGCTTAGAAACTATCCCGGCTTTGAACCCGGCACGTATACACCGGCAACGATAGCCTCAGATGGTAGTACGGTTGTAAGTGTTCACTACAACCGCAAGCAGATAACCGTAACGTTCAAGCCGAACGGCGGAAAGATCGACGGAAATCCGAGCGATGTAACAAGAAGCGGCAAGTACGGTACGCCGCTGATCGCTCCGGCGAATCTCGTCAAAACGGGTTACACATTCAGCAATTGGAGCCCTGCTTTACCGTCGCCATTGGAATTCCCTGCAGAGAATGCAACCTACACGGCACAGTGGACGCCTGCCGGCAATACGACGTACAAGGTAGAACACTATCAGGAATCGGCCATCAGCGGCGGCACCTACACCCTTGCCAATACGGATAATGAAAGCGGCACAACCGGCGCGAACGCTGCCGTAACACTTAAACCCTATCCCGGCTTTGAAACCGGCACGTATACACCGGAAACGATAGCCCCAGGTGGTAATACGGTTGTAAGGGTATACTACAACCGCAAGCAGATAACCGTAACGTTCAAGCCGAACGGCGGAAAGATCGACGGAAATCCGAGCGATGTAACAAGAAGCGGCAAATACGGTGCAGCACTGACGAAGCCTAATGATCCTATACAAGACGGCTACACATTCAGCAATTGGCAGCCGACCCCGCCTGCTCCGTCACTGCCTTCGACGTTCCCTGCAGAGGACGCAACCTACACGGCACAGTGGACGCCGAATACCTACTATGTGCACTTTAACGGTAACGGTAATACCGGCGATAATATGAGCGACCAGACATTTACTTATGGTACGGCGCAGCTGCTTTCTGCAAACGGCTTTACCAAAAAAGGTCATACCTTTGACGGCTGGGCAACAAGTGCAAGCGGTAGTAAGTTTTATAATAATCAACAATCGGTAATCAACCTTACCGATGTTCAAAACGGTACGGTAAACCTCTATGCCGTGTGGAAAATAGAGACCTACACCGTAAGATTCAGCGTTGCGAACGGAAAGGGAACATTGAAAGGAGAATACGGCGGTCAGAACGAAATAGCCCAAAACGGCGGCGGCATAAAAACGCTGACTAACGTTCCTTACGACAGTACGGTATCCTTCACAGCAACAGCGGATGAAGGCTGGGAAGTTGAAAGCTGGGAAGTTTATCCCGGCAATTTTGCATCGGCCGGCGGCATCGGTGCGGCAATCGCAACGGCAACTCTCACGGTGAACAGCGATAAAACCGTAACGGTCAAGTTTAAACCGGGTGAATTACATTTTAACAGCGGCGGTCCCGATGCGTGGAAACGGCTTAGAGAAGAAGCGGCAAAGACGGAAGGCTCCCACACCATCGTTATCAACGGGGAAATAACAGCGACCGGCGGAGACAATGCGGGCGAAATTACGCTCGGCAGGAACCTCACCATAAAGGGCAGCTCTTCCGCCGTTTTGAACGCAAACGGCATAACGCGTATCTTTAAGCTGGAAAACGGCAAAACACTCACCCTTGAAGACATAACGCTTAAAAATGCCCAAGTAGGCTCAACTAATGAAGGCGGCGGTGTATACATCGACAATGGAGGCACGCTCATTATGCAAGGCTCAAGCACTATCACTAACTGCAAGGCAGGTAAGGGCGGCGGCGTATACGTAGACGGCACATTCAAGATGGAAGGCAGCGCTTTAGTTACGAATGAGACAGGCCGAAACAACGAGGTCTATTTGGAAAGCGGCAAAACCGTTACCGTAACCGGCGCATTGACACACACACCTGCCGCAAAAATAAGAGTTGCCGACTACCAGGAAAACAGAGTGCTTGCCGTAGGTGAACGTGCAAAGAAGGAAAACTTTAAGCTCGCTCCGGTCGGCGGTAATAACTGGCGGTATAAAAAAGTCGGCGATAAAATAAAGTTTGTAACGGGAAAACTGACGGTTACTTTTGACAAAATAAAATGTGTAAAAGCAGATGATGGTTGGGGTGACAAGCAAAACGAATATTACTGGACAATGAATGTTGCCAATAAGAACCCTCCGGTAAGCAAACTCGAAGATGGTGATGGCAATACATGGAAAGCCGAAGCGGGAGATGAGCGTGACATCAATGCAGGCGCTAACCAGTCATGCAGCGACTCCTCTGCAGCTGACAGACCGATACCGGTATATATCGACCTCTATGAAGATGATGGCGGCAGCGGCGGTATTGTGGGTAGTGGTGACGATTATATGGGTACAACCATGGCACTGCTGACGTATAATTATGATAAAGACCAATGGAAATGGGAATATGAAGGTAGTAATTGGAATAAGCATGGAAACCTACTAAAAAATCCCGATATTACGATAAATAACGGCTATGAAGAGACATTTACGGAAAAATACAAAGTTAGTAGTGGCGACACCAATGTTACGATTACAATAAGCTGGAGAGATGAATAAAACTGGGAATGGATAATGGGGAATTTAATTACAAGTTACACATTATCCATTCCCAATGGCTTCTACTTCTGCGGGGGTAAGACCTGCGATTTTGCAAATATCTGCAAGGGGATAGCCCATAGCAAGCATTGTTTTTGCCGTTTCGAGTTTTGCTTGGCGGGAACCTTCGGTGAGACCGAGGGATTTACCGCGTTCGAGGCCTGATTTGAATTGAACTTCCGAAATAGTTGCAATGTCGCTTTTGAGCTTCATTCGTGATTCATACAGTTTTCGTTCTAGCGGTGATAAAGTCAATACGTCTACTTTCTCATTCAGCATTTGCAATA
>CAJPTT010000291.1 GCA_905373565.1 uncultured Treponema sp.
TACCTGTACCGCTGCCGATTTTATCGACACTAGGTACACTGCATAGCACATTGCCATCGCTATAACTGAGGTGTCGCTATGAGAAAATATATCTGCTCTAGTAGCAAAATTTCTTACCATCATAGCAAATATGATAACACGCCCAATAAGCGATGTCAAGAAAAATTATGAAATCTTTATCCTATTGCAAAAGAAGATCCATTATTACAGCATATTGATGATAATCTTGAATTAGTTCGTGATGGAGAAATGACTTGGGAAGTTTTTGTAGACAAAACCGCTATAGATTTAAATAGTATGAAAATGAATAATATTACTCTGAATTACCTATTTTAATCTAAAAAGCATTATGATAGTATATTGGAAACCAATCAACAACCCCGACGCAAGCGTCGGGGCACAGTGCTCAACGTTTCGCACTGTGTGTTCTATAAGGTGGTTGCAGTCGGCTTTAATACCCTTTGTTACGACGCAAGCGTCGGGGTATTAAACCCTCCGCACGAATAAATTATAATTACAAAAGGAGGAACTCCCCAATGTCTTATGAAACAGTTATTGATCAAGTAAAAATGCTGCCGGAGCCGCTATTGGCGTCAGTGTCAGCTTTTATCAAATTGCTTGAAGCAGAGCAAGGTCGTGGGGTTACGGAAAATTATACTAAGCAAGCAAAGCCGAAAGATAAGCAAGCCTTCTTTGCATTAGCAGGGAACATCCATCTTGATTCAGATGCAGTAACCGAATTACGTGAGGCAAGTTTGATATGATTTTAGTCGACTAAGACTGTTGTGATTTCTTTTAAAAGGAGATGAAAAAGCGAATTTTAACCACTATAAAGGAGCCTGCTAGGAAGTTTGGTTCTTATTGCAGCGGAGCGCCCTCTTTCCACGATTCAAAAATATACTCACGGGATTGATAGAAAAAATCCGTGTTATAATTTGAAATTGCTCCGTCAATCCATGACGAATAAACAGAGACCAATGTGTCAACAATAAAATCAATAGATTCGTTCTCTGCACAAATATCTTCAATAAGGCGTTCGTATACTGCGCCGATTGTCCAATAATCCGGAACTGCATAATGACACCGTAAAACATTATCAAAGTCTCCGGATGTTATATTATAAATGGATATAACTTCATCGGCAATTTTTTCAATCGGTTCGCAATGAAGCGTGTCTGCATCTTTATAAAGTCTTTTTATATTGTTTTTCCCAAGTTGATTTACCAGTTTTGACCGTTCAATTTTGCAGAGGCGGCCGATATATTCCAAAAGACTGCACACATAAAATAACGAACTATTATTTTTCATCATATACCTCATAAGCCGTCTTGAAAGTCAATGTTTCCAATGCTCGCGCTGTATGAAAACTTATCTGATGGGTCGGTTTCTTGAATTTTGCAAGTTCCCAAAATGCAGATCGGGAGATTTTACCATCAATGAAATCCTGAATATAATTGAAGATAGTATCGTTCGCCATAGGGCCTTCCACTATGTCATAATCATGAGATTTTCCTCTCTGGCAATCAATGATAAAATCAAGCCATTCTTCTGTCATCTCCGGAAAGTTCAACATTCTGAGAGAGAAATTCTGAACATATTCATATTCGTTCAGAATTCCTTTTCCGGAGAATCTCACTGCCCATCTTTTGGTCTGCTCGCGCATGAGCGTACAATAAAAACCAAAGTAAAAGTCTTTACTATACCGAAGAATGCGGATTTCCGGGCTTTTTACAACTTCCCTGCTTCCGTGATAAAGTATCATAAAACAGTTTCCTTAAAATTCGACAGCCGAACAAAATATCAATTTTGGAGGCGGGCGAATTGCTGCGCGGTAGCGCACACGTCAATAAGCGATGTTTGCCGAACGGCAAACTCGACGGTTAACGAGGCAGCCCTATTGTGCTGCCGAAGTTATACCTTCCCTTTCTAAGTATTATAATTGAGATTTGTCTTTCTGAAAACATACTGCATTATCTGTGATCTGAACAACGGTTTGTTTGAACCGGTTGAGGCTTCTTGCCTGCGCTCTGTGCCGGAGGTGTTGATTGTATAAAAAAACCGCTCCATGCGTATGCAAAATGGAGCGGTTTAAAATTTGTAGTCTTTTCGGAAAGCTCCCGTTGTTTACTCGGCAACGCCGTAGACGGCGTGCATATTTTCAAAAGTCTAAGGAGCCCGTATAAAGTTGATAATACATACCCTTTTTGGCAATAAGGCTTTCATGTGTGCCGCGTTCGATAATTTCACCGTGATCCAAGACCATGATAACGTCGGAGTTCATGATGGTGGAAAGGCGGTGGGCGATGACGAAAACGGTTCTGCCTTCCATCAGCCTATCCATACCTTTTTGGATGAGCGCTTCGGTTCGAGTGTCGATTGAAGAGGTCGCTTCATCCAATATCATAACGGGCGGGTCGGAGACTGCGGCGCGGGCGATGGATAACAGCTGCCGCTGCCCTTGCGAAAGGGAGTTTTTGTTGCCTTCAATAACCGTGTCATATCCGTGGGGCAGCATCGTAATAAAGTTGTGAGCATTGGCAAGTTTTGCCGCTGCGATACACTGTTCGTCGGTTGCATCCAAGTTGCCGAAGCGGATGTTTTCCATAATAGTGCCGGTAAATAAATTCACCTCTTGCAATACGATGCCGAGCGAACGCCGCAGGTCTTCTTTCTTAATGCGGGTAATCGGTATGCCGTCGTAGGTAATAGTCCCGCTGTTAATATCGTAGAAGCGATTGATCAAATTGGTAATCGTTGTTTTACCCGCGCCTGTCGCTCCGACAAATGCCACCTTTTGTCCGCGCTCTGCAAAAAGGTTTATGTCCTTCAGCACGTTTTTCTCAAGGCTATAACCGAAATCGACATGTTCAAAAATCACCTTGCCCGTCAGCCGGGTTAAAGAAATTACACCGTCTTCATGTGTTTCCTTCCACGCCCATACACCCGTGTGTTCCGCCGCTTCGGACAAGGAGCCTGCTTCTTCCCGTGCGTTGACAAGCGTAACGGTACCGGCATCTTCTTCCGGCGCTTCGTCCATCAGCGCAAAAATCCGTGAGGCTCCTGCAACGGCATTGATTACCGAATTGAGCTGATTGGATAGCTGAGAAATGGGATTGGTAAAGCTCCGCGACAGCGTTAAAAATGAAGCGATGGTGCCAAGCGTCAGCGTATTGATACCGGCGATAGTCGGATTGGGAATTTTTGCAATAGCAAACCATGCACCGACAAGCGCGACAATCACATACTGAAAATATCCCAGTGCATTCATAAAGGGCATGATGATATTTGCATACGCGTTTGCTTTTGCGGCGCTTTCCTGCCATGCGGCGTTCTTTTCTTTAAACTCAGTTTTTACCGCTTCTTCCCGGCAGAACACTTTAATCACTTTCTGTCCGTTTATCATCTCTTCAACATAGCCGTTGAGCTGCCCGAGTGTCTCCTGCTGGCGGACAAAATAAAAGCCGCTCTTTTTTGCGACAAACTTAATCACTTTCAAAATAGAAAAGATGGAAGC
>CAJPTT010000292.1 GCA_905373565.1 uncultured Treponema sp.
ATATTTTGTCTTTGCGTATGCAAGTCCGTAATCGAGCCATGAATTCAAATTGGCTGCGGAAAGTCCGCCGGTGAGAATCGCATAGTCGCCGCTCGTTCCCATGTATTTGACAAGCAGATCCCAGTTGTGTTCGCCGAACTGTTTGTCATCGATCTGATGAACGGAATAGTCGACTACCGACGGATCCGCGGGGGTATCCCAGTCAAGCACTAAAATCCCTGCTCGTTTCGCTTTCATCAAAACGGGCGTTAATGCCTGAGCGTTGTTCGGTGCAACGCAGATCGCATCGACACCTTTCGTGATCAGATCTTCGAGCATTCTCACCTGATCCGCAGCATCAGCCGTCGTAGGTCCGGTATAGTTGACGGTGATACCCAAATCTTTTCCGGCCTGTACGGCACCTTTTTCCGAAGCATTGAAGTACGGAATACCGACGAGCTTCGGCATAACGACGATCGTTATGTCTTTTTTTCCGCCGCCGGATGAAGAAGACTGCTCGTTTGCACCCATGGCAAAGAGAGCAGAACCGATCATGAGAACTCCAAGCACTGTAAGAATTCTTTTCATATATCCTCCTATTGCACGTTCCGTTTTTTTATCGATATGATAAAGTGTATCGTCAAAACGACTATAAGCACAAGACCTGTGATAACGGTCGTTAAGTATCGATTCAATCCGAAGATATTCAGACCGCTCGAAATGACCTGCAAAATTAAAACCGCTATGATAGTCCCCGCAACTTTTCCCGAACCGCCGTTTATATCGGTACCCCCTAAAACACAGGCGGCAACGGATTGCAGCAAATACGACGATCCGTACGATTCTTTTGCGGAGTTGTAACGACTCGCCATTATCATCGCAGCGATGCCGGCAAGGATACCGCCGATAAGATATGTTTTTATCAATACCCGCTTTACCCGTATGCCCGAATATCTTGCGGCGATCGGATTACAGCCGATTATCTCTATCGATTTGCCGAGCTTGCTCCGCTCGAGTAGCAGCCAGCAAAATACGACAACGATGAAGAATATCCACATCGGGATAGGAATTCTTAAAAAGGTTGAATTGCCTATCGCGATGAACGTCATCGGAAAACCCGATATGGCTCCTCCGTGGGTGATATTGAGACAGATGCCTTCAAACAGTGTCGACGAACCGAGCGTCGCGATCATCGGCGTGACGCCGAAAAGCGCAATGATCCAGCCGTTGAATAAACCGCAGAGAGCGGCGATACCCAACATAGTTGCAATGCCGACGGTAACGGCGAGCAGTGCGCCGTGGTTTGCCGTGTATAGATTCGACATAACGAGTCCGCCGATAATCATTCCCAATGCCGCCGAAAAAGTCAGCGAAAGATTCATACCTCCTGTCATGATGACGAGCATCATCGACAATGCGAGGATACCGAATTCGGGAATCTGATACGCCATCGATTCCATATTGATGGGACTTAAGAATTTTCCCGGCGACAATACCGACATGAGCGCAAAGACAAACAGAAAAATAATAAACAGCGTTCCTTCGGATGTTTTAAAGAATTTACGTATCGATGTTTTTATGTTGTTTTTCATGCCGTCACTCCACATCAACTTTTACTTTCGTTTTTTCAGCTTTGTTTTTTTGATACATATCGATGCAGACGGATGCGATAATGATTAAGCCGATAATAATTTTTTGCCAAAACGTCGGTATATGCATAAGGATCATGCCGTTGTTTATAACACAAAAAAGCGCGACTCCGATCACGGTTCCCAATACCGAACCGTAACCGCCCATCGTACTTGCGCCTCCGAGTACAACGGCGGCGATCACTTGCATTTCAAAACCTGCAAACGCATTCGGATCCACTTGCCGCATAATCGACGTATGCACGACGGCGGCAAGGCCGATAAACAGACCTTCGATGCCGTAAACGAAAAGCAATATTTTTGTCGGATTAAAGCCGACACGAGATGCGCCTTCGAGATTTCCGCCGATTGCATAGATACCTCTGCCGACCAAAGTTTTACGCAGAATAAACCATGTCAAAAAGACTACCGCAGCCAAAAACAATGCCTGCATCGGAAGACCGATTATCCGTCCGTCGCTCGTCGCAATCGGAAAAAACTTTATATCGCCGAAATTAATAAAATTTTGCGGTATGCCGGTAATCCAGTTCCCGTTCGTTATGTAGAGATTTATACCCAGTATGATGCTCATCGTTCCGAGCGTAGCGACTATCGGCGGAATTTTTATCTTTGCGACGAGCAGTCCGTTGATAAGGCCGAGCGCGAGCCCGAAAGCGCATGAAAGCACAGCGGTTACGAAAATATTTGAAGTAAAGTGGATAAGCGAATTCCCTGCAAAAATCGTAACCGATGCGACGATCGAAGAACAGGCGACATCGATACCGCCGGTAAGCATGACCATGAGCATTCCCATGGACATTATCGCAAGTACGAGATTGCTTTTCAGCAAATCAAGAAAATTTTCCACGCTGAAAAACGTCGGATTTATGATACCGATTATTACGGAGAGAACGACCAGTACCGTAAGGATCGGAAATTCCTGCATTTTAATAATTTTTTTTATCACTGTCATTGTAGTGTACCGCCTAAAATGCCAAGTTCATAATATACTCTTGTGTTAGACCCTCACACGGCAATATCTTTTGAATTTTTCCGTGCCGAACGACGGCAACTCTGTCGCAAATCGAAAGGATTTCCGGCAGTTCCGAAGATATGACGATGATGCCCAAGCCCGATTTTGCAAGATTGTACAACAGTTCGTGTATTTCCGCTTTTGCGCCGATGTCGATACCGTTTGTCGGCTCGTCAACGATAAGCACTTTCGGTTCGGTTGCAAGCCATTTTGCAATGACGATACGCTGTTTGTTACCTCCCGAATATTTTCCCGCTTCCATATCGAGGTAATTCGGTTTTATTTCGAGCGTTTTCATCCAGTGTTCGGCAAGGTCGTGCTTTTTTTTCATATCGAGCAGACCGAAGCGATGTGAAAGTTTATCCAACACGGTAACGGTGATATTGTCTTCCGATGTTTTTCGCAATACGAGACCTTCGCGAAGTCTGTTTTCGGGGACAAATGCGATGCCCTGTTTGACAGCTTCATTCGGATGCCGTATGTCTATCTCTTTTCCGTCAAGAAGAACACACCCGCTGTCCGGTTCGTTGAGCCCGAATAATGAGGAAACGATTTCCGTACGTCCCGCTCCGACAAGCCCCGTCAGACCGAATATTTCACCTTTATTGAGCGTAAACGAAATATCTTTAAAATTTCCTTTTTTTGAAAGCGATCTGACTTCGAGCAGCGGTTCGTTGCATTTCCGTTTATCGTAAATTTTATATTCGATCTTTCGTCCGACCATCAACGCGATGAGCTTATCGTTCGTGAGTTCGTCTTTATTGTACGTACCGATACATTGTCCGTCGCGCAAGACGGTAAAGCGATCGGCAACGGCAAAAAGTTCATCCAGCTTATGGCTGATAAACAACATCGAAATACCTTTCGCCT
>CAJPTT010000293.1 GCA_905373565.1 uncultured Treponema sp.
GGGCAATATACACCACGAGGATTAAAATCAAATCGGGCAGCGCAGGCAAAAACCGAATATGAGATAAAATAGCTGTTTCAAATACCCCGAGTAAAAAGGCTGCTGCAACCGTCCATAGAATAACCTTTCTCACTGTATTGCCCCCTCATGGGCACTCGACAAATCCAGCACGAATACATAATCGAGCCGGGAAAAATCGATAATCGGCTGTACCGTTAATTCAAGATAGGTTTCATAATCATGTACCTTAATGCCGGTTATAACGCCGATGGGGCTGTCTTTAGGAAATAAATTATTTTCCCCCGATGCAAGGATTCTATCACCGATACCGATTTCATCCTTTGCTCGTTTTTGTACATACTGCATAATAAGCGGAAGATCCGATGCCCCTTGTCCGTTGACCAATCCTCGGTGCTTTGTCGTTTGAACGGAGGCGGCAACATAGCATTGATAATCATATATCGGGATAATCATGCTGCTGTCGCGACCGGTTTGCACTATTTTGCCGACCAAACCGACATTGCTGCCTTGAAATGCAAGTACCGGCATATTTTTACGCACGCCGTGCTTTGTTCCGCGGTTAATGATAATACCGGAATAAAGATTGTCGGGATCAAAGCCGGTAATCTGCGCCGGAATATTTTTATACGTAATGGTATCCGCAAAACCGAGCAGTTCTTTCAACTCCCTGTTTTCGCGGCGTATGTCGGCATTTGACCGCTGCAAAAGCTCATAATCTTTGAGCTTTTCGCTCAACGCCAGATATTTTGAACGCAGGTCGGCAAGTTCCCGCACTGCGGACACCGCATCCGTCACAAATGACGATACCGAATGCACGGCATTTTCCGTACCGGACGCAACCGAAAAGCCGACCGACTTAAAATCGACGATAAATCGGCCTCCGGAGAACGTCAGCAAAACGGAAGATATGATAAGCAGCAAAGTCAGCAAAAAGATATCGAGTTTTATTTTAAATGAAAATTTCCTTTTCATTGTATTAGCGGTTTAAACTCTCGTAGAGGCTGCGGTTACCCGACATATCCTTATACACGTCATAGTATAAACCTGCGCCGATCGCCACGCAGTCCATGGGATTCTCGGCAAGGATGACCGGAACGTGCGTTTCTTTAGAAATGAGCTTCGGTAAGCCTTTCAGCAGAGAGCCGCCTCCGGTCATAACAATCCCCCGCTCTACGATATCGGCAGCCAGTTCCGGCGGCGTCTGGGCGAGTGTCGTTTTTATCTCTTCTACAATTTGGGTAATAGGTTCTCGAAGCGCCTCGCGCACTTCTACGGAATCGATTTCGAGGCGGCGGGGAAGTCCGGTAATAGCATCGGTACCCTTAATCTCCACCCGTTCCATATTTTTCTCAGGGAATGCATTACCGATTTCAATTTTAAGGCGCTCGGCAGTCTGTTCACCGATGATGAGGTTATGCACGGAGCGGATATGCTTAATGATGGCCTGATCGAATTCGTCGCCGCCGACACGGATGGCATTGGTAACAACCATACCGAGCAGGGAGATAACCGACACCTCAGTCGTACCGCCGCCGATATCGCATACCATATTACCGGCAGGTTCGGTAATCGGAATATTGGCGCCGATTGCAGCCGCAAGCGATTCTTCAAGCACTTCGACACTGCCGGCGCCTGCTTTTAAGGCGCTTTCGTGTACGGCGCTGCTTTCCACATCGGTGATACAGCTCGGGATTCCGATAACCATCCGCGGCTTAATGAGCCGGTGGCGCGGCAAAATCTTGGAAATAAAGTACCGGATCATCTTTTCCGTCGTGTCTTTATCCGCAATAACACCGTCTTTCAGCGGCCTGATAGCGATGATGTTGCCCGGTGTTCTCCACAGCATCCGTTTAGCATCGGCGCCGACCGCAACGACCGATTTTGTCCCGCGCTCTACTGCGACAACCGAAGGTTCGTTTACGACGATCCCCTTCCCTTTTATATAGATAATAGTATTACAAGTACCCAAATCGATGCCTATATCGGCAGAAAACCTTTTAAAAAAGCCCATACCCCGAACGTTCCTCCTATTTTATATTCAATTTTGCACGCGTTTCCGCATGTATGGGATTAAGCCGTATCGCATAGCGCCATTCGTACCGCGCCTTAATTATATCCCCCTGCATTTCATGCACCAATCCGATACCGTAATGCGCATCTGCAGAATTTACATTTTTTTCAAGCACTGCATTAAATTGCTCCAAAGCCTCTTCCGGTTTATTTTCATCTAAAAGGAGCAGACCGAGCTGATTTCGGCATCGCACTTCCAGAACGGCATCGCCGGTTTTCTTAATTGTTTCAAAGAAATAGAGCTTTGCATTTTGTATATCGCCCTTCTTTTTATAGTTTTCCGCCACGGCATAGAGCACAAAATCGGAAGGATTCGCTGCAAGGGCTTGTGTAAACGCCTCTATCGCTTTATCCGTATCGCCTAATAAAGAAGCTGCCATACCGCGGAATTCCGATAAATCACTCGCATCGATACCGCCGGTATAAGCTTCATCCAAATATTTTACCGCAAGATCGGCATAGTAATAGCCTTGCTGATAATATGCCTTTCCGAGTACGTAAGCAATCTTGGGAATATCCTTATCTTTAGTTAGATACAGAGCCCTGCGTAAATGCATGACAGCCGCAGTAAGATAATCTGCCCCGACGGATAAATCGGTTTGCTCGGCAAAAAGGTAATAGGCGGCAAAGCCGTGCAATGCGAGCGCAGTTCCGTCCATCGGGCGATTCTCTAAGATTTGAGCGGTTTTTTCATACACTTTCGCATAATCTTTATTTTCCCAATCGTCATACACTGAGTTCATCGAAGGCACATGAAAATAACGCGTCTTATAGATACCCAGAAAAAATACGGCGCCGAAAACCACAAAGGCAACACATAAAAAAAGGATGACATATCGTATGATATGTATTTTTGAGGAATGCTGTGTATTACTATGGCGCCTTTTCATACCTTATCTAATTAATATCCTTAAATACGGAACATCTCCCATAAAAATAAAAAGATAGAGAACCATAAGCCGGATTCTGTCTGCGAACAGGGTAACCATCTATCTTATTATTGCATTACTGCAACAATTTCCGCAATCAACCCGTAAATAGAGGATCGGATATCCTTTACTATTCAATTTTGCTCCTGATGAGGCTTGCACTGCCATCCCGTTACCGGAAACGCGGTGGGCTCTTACCCCGCCTTTTCACCCTTACCGTTTTACCGGCGGTTCATTTTCTGTTGCGCTGTCTGTCGCCTGCATTTTACAATGCCAACGCCCGGCCGTTAGCCGGCATCATATCCGAAGGAGTCCGGACTTTCCTCTGTATGCCACAGCGGTTACCGACTCTCTATTTTAATAATCAGTTAATCTTCCCCGCCTTCTTCAGCCTCATCAAATCCGTTTGAATCATCCAAATCGGCAAGACTACCCATATCCATATCATCAAAAATCATATTTTCGGCGGAATCCTGCCCGCTTTCC
>CAJPTT010000294.1 GCA_905373565.1 uncultured Treponema sp.
CGCTTTTGGGAAGATCACGATGTTTTTAAAAAGTCTGTTGCGCAGCGTGAGGGGGCTGATGAGTATGTGTTTTTTGACGGCCCGCCTTTTGCAACGGGACTGCCGCATTTTGGGCATTTTGTGCCGAGTACGATTAAGGATATTATTCCGCGTTATCAGACGATGAAGGGGAAGAAGGTTGAGCGGCGGTTTGGATGGGACTGTCATGGGCTGCCGGTAGAAAACTTGATCGAAAAAGAGCTGGGGCTGAACTCGAAGACTGACATTGAAAAGTACGGTATTGCCAAGTTTAATGAGGCGTGCCGGGCGAGTGTGCTGCGGTATGTGAAGGAGTGGCGGCATACGATTAATCGGCTGGGGCGCTGGGTTGACTTTGATAACGATTATAAGACGATGGAACCCGCGTATATGGAGTCGATCTGGTGGGTGATGAAGCAGCTGTGGGATAAGGATCTCTTGTATGAGGGACACTATATTCTGCCTTATTGTCCGCGCTGTTCCACGGTGCTGTCTAACCACGAGCTGAACCTGGGCGGGTATAAGGATGTACACGACCCTGCGATTACCATCCGCTTTAAGGCACGGTATACCGTTGCCGGAACTCCTGCGGCGAAAACTTTTCCGGCTGGAGTTGCTAGGTCTACCGATTCAGCAGGGGGCACTCATGATGCAGGAGCGCTCCCGCCGAATACCTATCTTTTGGCGTGGACAACCACCCCGTGGACGCTGCCGAGCAACCTGGGGCTTGCACTCGGCGCGGATATAGACTATGTGCTGATAGCTGATGAGGGTGAGCACTATATTCTTGCCAAATCCCGCTTAGCGGCGTATTACCGCGAACCGGAAAAATGCACCATTGTATGGAAGAAAAAAGGGGCAGAGCTGCAAGGTATCTGCTATGAGCCGCTCTTCCCGTATTTTGCGCATTTGACTGTAAAAGAGGACGGCAGTTCCGATGATGCAGGACGGGGTGCTTTCCAGACTTTAATCGGCGACTTCGTTTCGACGGAAGACGGTACGGGTATTGTCCATACGGCGCCGGGCTTTGGTGAAGAGGATAGCACGCTGTTTAAGGGCAGCGGAATACCGATGATCTGTCCCGTTGACGCTGAATGTAAGTTTACGGCGGAGGTTCCGGATTATCAGGGACGCTTTGTAAAAGATACTGATAAAGATATTATGGAGCGGTTGAAGGCTGAGCGGAAACTGGTGAAGCGGGATCAAATCCTGCACGCTTATCCGCACTGCTGGCGCTGTTCAAGCCCGCTCATTTACCGTGCCGTGAGCAGCTGGTTTGTTTCGGTGGAAAAGGTAAAGGACGTACTACTGCGGGCGAATAGCAAGATCAATTGGCAGCCTGCTCATATCAAAGACGGACGCTTTGGGAAATGGCTTGAAGGCGCCCGCGACTGGGCAATCAGCCGGAACCGGTACTGGGGAAATCCGCTGCCGATCTGGAAGTGTTCCAATCCCGACTGCGGACACTCCCTCTGTGTGGGAAGCCGCGATGAGCTGAAAGAATTGAGCGGTGTTTATCCCGAAGACTTGCACAAGCACTTTGTTGATAAGATTACCATACCGTGTAAGCAGTGCGGCGGAACGATGAACCGAGTCCCTGAAGTGCTGGACTGCTGGTTTGAGTCCGGTTCGATGCCGTATGCGCAAGTGCACTATCCCTTTGAAAATAAAAAATACTTTGAAGAGCACTTCCCCGCTCATTTTATTTCCGAAGGGCTGGATCAAACCCGCGGGTGGTTCTATACGCTGACTGTCTTAGCGGCTGCGCTGTTTGACCGCCCCGCCTTTGAAAACTGTATTGTCAATGGGCTGGTGCTGGCAACCGACGGGAAAAAGATGTCTAAGTCGCTGCGGAACTATACCGATCCCAATGAGGTTGTCCAGCAGTTCGGGGCGGATGCGCTGCGCCTGTTCCTGATGCACTCAAACGTGGTTAAGGCGGAGGATTTGAAATACTCCGATGACGGTGTGCGCGATATTCTGAAAGGTATTTTGATTCCGCTGTGGAACAGCTACAGCTTCTACGTGACGTATGCGAACATCGACGGTGTTACGCCGCCTGCCCATGCAAAACTCGACGGCACGGATGCCCACATCGCTGCCTTTGTGAAAGAGCTGAACAATCCGCTTGACCGCTGGATTCTCTCCGTAACTGAAAAGCTTGTGTTTGATGTAACGGCGGCATTGGACGATTACGACCTTACGAAGGCGATTGACCCGATTGTTGCATATATCGATCAGCTGAACAACTGGTATATCCGCCGCTCCCGCCGCCGCTTCTGGAAGAGCGAAAACGACGGCGACAAGGCGCAAGCCTACGAGACATTGTACCGCGCGCTCAAGAAGTTTGCACTGGTCGCGGCTCCGGTTGTACCGTTTATCACCGAATCGATTTGGCAAAACTTGAGAACAGCGGATGATCCCCTTTCCGTACACTTGGCGGATTACCCCGTTTATGCGGAAGCGGCGCGGGATACCGAGCTTGAATTTAAGATGGAGACGGTGCAAAAAGCCGTGTCGATGGGACGGGCGCTCCGGTATCAATTCAATTTGAAAATTCGCCAGCCGCTCAAAGCTGTGGAAATTGTTACGAAGAATCAGCAGGAGAAGTCGGTCTTACGTGAAATGGAAAGCAGCATTATGGAAGAGCTGAACGTGAAAGAGGTGATCTTCCACGACAAAGAAGATGAGCTGGTTGAGTATTCTGCCAAGGCGAATTTTAAGGTGCTGGGAAAAGAACTCGGCGCAAAGATGAAAACCGCAGCGGCTCAAATTGAAAAACTCTCTTCCGCGGAGATTGAAAGCCTCTTTGACGGCGCAACCTTGAGCATTGATGTTGAGGGGCAAGCTGTTGAGCTGACTTCCGACAAGGTGATCCTGAACCGCATTGAAAAGGCGAACCTCAAGGTGCTGAACGAAGGGACGCTGACGGTTGCGCTAAACACGCAGGTAACCGAGGAGCTGCTGCTGGAAGGCTATATCCGCGACCTCGTCCGCGCGGTGCAGAACTTGCGGAAGGAGTCCGGGCTTGAAGTAACCGACCGGATTACGCTTTCCGTTTCCGGCACCGATACGGACGGGAAGCACCTCTTGCAAAAAGCGTTCGAGGCAAACAAGGACTACCTGATGAATGAGACCTTGTCTGTCGAGGCGGCCTTTGGGGAGCCGCTGCCTGCAGGAAAGACTGCTACCGAGCTTGACATGGGCAACGGGCTGTGCTGGCACATCGCGCTGGAGAAGGCGGGAAGAGTGTAGGAGAATAAGTTTTAAGTTTTGAGAAATGGGCGCATCCGGTATAGTAAGGAGGGTGCGCCTGTTGGCTTAAGTATTGGGGAATAATATGAATCTATTTGATGATGCTCAATTGAAAGATATAAAAACTACGGTTTTTCTGGGATTGAAAAGTAGTAAAAATCAAGAACTTAGTACATGGGAAATATCCAGGTATATTTTTGATATAAATACTTACTATTATAAAT
>CAJPTT010000295.1 GCA_905373565.1 uncultured Treponema sp.
ACCGATAACCGTTCCCAACATTCCGAAGCCCGGCGCGAGGGTTGCCCATGCATTCACCACTGAAATCCATTTATTGTGCCGCTCTTCCATCTGTGTCAATTCGTTTTCCATCGACACACGGATGGCAGCTCCGTCGATACCGTCGATAACATTGCGCAATCCGGTACGAAGGAAGTCGTCCTCAAAATCCTGAATTTCTTCTTCCAACGCTAAAAGACCGGTACGGCGGCTCTTTTCGGACAACGCAACGAGTTTCTGCACCATTTCTTTCTCTTTATAGTCGGCAACTTTGAACACCCTGCTTACAACCTTAAAGATCCCAATAACATAAGAAAGAGGATACGTTAAAAACAAACACATATACGAACCGCCGATCGTGATGAACATCGAAGGCACATCGATAAGTCCGCTGAGAGACCCTCCAACGAAAGCGCCGAAGAAAACAATACCAAGACCGCCGAATACACCTATAAATGATGCTATATCCATAACTTAAGACAGCTCCCTTACATTTCGTTTTTAAAGATACCGATACATTTGCGGTACGCGACAATGGCGTCGATCAGTGCCTCAGGCGTTTCTTTTATCACAAAGCTCTTGCCCGACAGCATATGCAGCGTTACATCGGGATTACAGTCTATCGTTTCAATCTGATGGGGATTTATCCAATACTGTGTACCGTTAAGCCGCGTAACCTTTACCATACCGTATCCTTTATATTACCCTATTACCGCTTCAAATTCAATACGGTATCAAGCATTGTATCCGAAGTTTGGATAGTTTTTGCACCCGCTTGGAATCCGCGCTGCGTAATAATCATATCGGTAAACTGATCGGTTAAATCGACATTGCTCATTTCAAGCGTACCGGCAATCAGTTTACCTTTTCCCATAACACCCGACGTGGTGATATTCGCAATACCGGAGTTATTCGATTGAATATAGGTATTTTCCCCTGCTTTTTCCAAACCGCCCTGATTGGCAAAGCCCGCCATCGCAAGCTGTCCGATCTCGTTGCTGACACCATTGGAATATACACCGGTGATAACGCCGCTCTGATCGATCTTGAAGTTTTCAAGATACCCCATTGCATACCCGTCCTGCTCGTAGGCCTTGGTAGTGCTGCGTTCCGCAAACTGTGTAATCGTATTGCGGGAAGTACCGATCTCACCTAAGTTGATATCGAAGGTATGGCGCACGGGAGCGCCGTCTTCTCCGGCTGTTGCTCCGGGAACATTATAAGAAACCTGTACCAGTACCTGACCGGCTTCTGCAGAGGCATTTCCTGCCGTGTCGGTAACCGATGCGAGATGTCCGTAGTTGTCAAAGGTAACGGTGAACGTGTTTCCGGTACCTTCGGTGGTTCCGACACCTGTACGTGTTGCCGTTGCTTCCGCATTTTCAGGATCAACATTGACCGTTGCGAGCCACTGGTTCTGAGTGCCCGGGACGCGCGAAAAACTTAAATTCAGTTCGTGGGTTTCGCCGAAGGTATCGTATACTTTGAACTCGGTTGTCCATGTCGATTCCAACACCTGAGCGCGATTCGCATTTTCGGGTAATTCCGGAAGCCGCTTATCGAGGTTACAGGCATAGTTTACCGAGGTAGTCGCACGGGCGTCGATCTTCTGCCCGATCGGGATGATGAGGTCTTCCGTCTGTGCGGAAGTGTTGATAAGGCGGGTACCGTCTACTTCCTGCGCCATCCAGCCCTGAACACGCATACCGTTTGCGGGGTTCACCATCGTGCCGTCTTTATCGACACCGAAGGCGCCTGCGCGGGTGTAAAAGCTCTTTTCACCCGACTTGAGCACGAAGAAACCGTTTCCCTGCACCGCGATATCGGTATTAATGCCGGTTGACTGCAAGGCGCCCTGGGTATGAACGGTGTCAATGCTGGCAACCATAACGCCAAGACCGACTTCTTTCGGATTAACACCGCCGACTTCTTCGGTCGGACGGGAAGCGCCGCTCAATTGCTGAGAAATCAAATCCTGAAAATTGACCCGTCCGCGCTTAAAGCCCGTCGTGTTTACGTTTGCAATATTGTTACCGATAACATCCATTCTTGTTTGGTGATTCTGCATTCCGGAAACGCCGGAAAATAATGACCGCATCATATCTGTATCTCCTCTCTTCTATATATATAGTTTAGTTATTTGCATAGACGGTTTGTACATCCGACCATGCGTACCACTTACCGTTAACCTGTACCTGCGGGTTGTTACCGCGGGTCGCAGCTGTAATGGTTCCCGAAACGGTACCGCTGCTTTGCTCGATATCAACCTGCTTACCGACCACGTTGACCGCCGAAGAATCTCCGATCAGTTTATTCAAGATTTCGAAGCTCCGGTTCATATTCGTCAACTGCTCAAGCGACGTGAACTGTGCCATCTGAGCGACAAACTGAGTGTCTTCCAGCGGGCTTGTGGGATCCTGATGAGTCAGCTGCGCTACGAGTAGTTGCAGAAAATCGTCTTTTCCCAGTTCCTGCTTAGGCTTTCGCCCTTCCGGAAAATTCTGTTTATTGATTGTGTCAACTTCCATGTTGAGCCGCGCTTTTTCTTCCGGGCTCATTTCAAAAGAAGGCATCGGAACTCCATTTCCTTGCGCTACCGTACCGATATTCATAGTTTCTTACCTCCGCTTACGCAAATACATTCACCGCTTGATCTTGCCCGAATGCGTAGACAGTTTCAGTATCGGCATAACGATTATTCTGCATTACCTCAAGCCGGTCATTTTGTGCAAATAATTCATTAAATTGACCGTTTTCGCCATCGAATTGCCGTCCGCCGCCTTCGCCCGACCAGCTTACATCGAATTGCGCACTCGCGAATCCGCCCTGCTCAAAGGCCTTTGCAAGCTGTTCGATGCTTTCTTTAAAAGCTTCGTACGCTTCTTTTGATCCTGTGATAATCTTTCCGACGATTTTTTTACCGCTGGCCAATTCCAAATTGATTCTGACATTGCCGAGATGCGCGGGTTGCATCTGCAAGCGGATGACGCCTGCATTGTTATCCTGCAGCACAATCCGCCCTGCCTGCACAAAGTCGGGCGCCATATCCTGCACTTGCTGCGCCACCAACGAGGCAAAACTCGGTGCGCCGCTCTCCTGTGTTGTCTGCGTACCGTTTGCGGCGGCGCCCAAACCAGCCGTCATACTGCGAAAGTCCGCCGCCATATCGACGGACGGCGCATTGGTAACCCGCACGGCGGCGCCCGCTTCGTGTACGGAACCGTCCGCAACAACCGGAGCGGCATTCACCGTACGCTCATCAATGATCGTAAATACCGGTTTGTGCTGCTTTACCTGCTGTGCCTTTGTGCTTTTTTCGAGAGAATGATCCGCGGCGAGTTCATCGGCATTTTTCTTCTGCTTTCCGGACAGTTCTTCCATGCTGGAAGCCGATATACCTACAGCCACGCCGGATTCCGCTTTGCCGTTTTTCTGTTTTTTCAACTGTTGGGTATC
>CAJPTT010000296.1 GCA_905373565.1 uncultured Treponema sp.
CGATGTTTGTATTTATGCTGCATCTCCATTGGCTTATGGCATTGGTTATGCTCGTTCCTATGCTGCTCGGTATTGCCGTTCCGATGATGATGATAGCGGCAAATAATTTTTCGGGATTGGCAAACGATTTTGCAAAGGATATGGAAGCCTTGAATGCATCGGCTACGGAATATATTTCTGCAATGCCGGTGATGAAGATGTACCGCGTAACAGCCGAAAAATTTCAACAGTATAAAACCGCTTTACAGACATATACCGTTTGCTGGAAAAAGATGTGCACCGCTTCGTGTAATCCGCTTTCGGCAGCATCGGTTATCTTGGATTCGGCAATCTTATTCACTCTGCCGGCAGGAGGGTTCCTTTATGTAAGAGGCTCGCTGTCCGTTTCTTCTTTTTTGATTTTTATTCTTTTGACGGTGTGCTTTTATACATCGTTTTTAAATTCGGTTACGATTGCTATGCAGTCGATGGAACTCGGCGGCGGACTTGCAGCGGTTAAAAAAATTTTGGAAGAGCCGCAGATGAAAAGCGGAACAAAAACGCTTCCGCTAAACGGCCGTTATGATGTCCGGTTTGACGGTGTTTCATTTTCGTATGGAGAAGACGGACGGAATGCTTTAAATGATGTTTCGCTATGTGTAAAGGCGGGAACCGTCAATGCCTTTGTCGGAGCTTCCGGTGCAGGCAAGACCACCGCCGCCCAGCTTATCGGACGATATTGGGATAGCTCTGCGGGCACTATTTCTATCGGCGGTATTCCCGTTACGGAACTGCAAACGGAGAACCTTATGGCGCTTACCTCGTTTGTGTTTCAAGATGTGTTTTTATTGGAAGATACGCTGATCGAAAATATCCGCATGGGAAGTGCCGCTTCTTTGGAAGAAGTACGCAAGGCAGCACAGGCAGCTCAAATTGACGATTTTATTATGAGTTTACCCGACGGTTATGAAACGAAAATCGGCACAGAGGGTGTAAAGGTTTCAGGCGGAGAGCGGCAGCGAATTTCTATTGCGCGTGCGTTAGTTAAAAATGCGCCTATCCTCATTTTTGATGAAGCAACTTCATATTCGGACATTCAAAATGAACATAAGATCCAAGTCGCATTGCAAAATTTGCTCAAAGGAAAAACGGTCATTATGATTGCGCACCGTCTGCACACGATAAAAAATGCGGATACTATTTTTGTCTTTGAAAAAGGCAGCATCGCTGAACAAGGCAGTCATACTGAACTGATGAATAAAAACGGTTTGTATGCACAGATGCAGCGCACGTACATATCAGCTCTCAACCACGACAGTATAAATATAAAGGAGGCACACTGATATGTTAAAACTGATTGCACATGTATTAAAAGAAAAACGGAAAGAATTAAGGCTGCCGATTATTTTAATGTCGCTTGATTCCATTGGCGGTATGCTCTTATACATTATGCTCTATTTTACAATAGTCAAACTGCTACACAACACATTGACCGGAGAAATTATCATTACCTATTCGCTGATTTGTTTAGGAGCGGTGGTATTCCGTTTAATTATTTACCGCACGGGTTACTACCTCTGCTTTGCTCGCGGGGCGGAAGTATGTGCGCACATGCGGCTCGATTTGGCAAATCACTATCGCGCGTTAAGCCTCGGCTATTTTAACCGGCACAGTTCAGGTGCTCTTTTGGAAACCCTTGTAAAAGATATTACCAATTTTGAACTGATCATTACGCATACGCTTCCCGCACTGGTAAAAACTGCGGTAACGGCGGCGCTGATTTTAATCGGTATGTATTGTATCGATGTTCCCTTGGCGATAGCGCAAACAATAACGCTCCTTGTGCTTGTTCCGTTTTTGCATTGGGGAAACAGCTTGGCGGAACATTTCGGAAATGAAAAGCATCGACTCACCGCTCGTATGATTTCCATTGTGCTGGAATACATTAAAGGAATCAAAGTGTTTAAGGCGTATAATCTAACCGGAGAGAGATTTGACAGAATGCTGCAGTCGTTGGAAACGGTAAGGAAAACCAATATCAAAGCGGAAATAAAACTTTCGCTGCCTGCTGCCGTCTATTTTATAGCAGCTCATTTTTTACTACCGCTTGCTCTTTTATCTTCCGTATATATTCTGAAGAGTGGATCGGTCAGCCCCGAAAAACTCACCGCTTTTATGTTGATGAGCCTTGCGCTTTCGGGAGTATTGATTTCATTTGAACACGCATACGGTTTACTAAAAGGTTTAAAGCCTGCGGCGGAACATGTGCAGAAAGCGTATACGGCTCAGCCCCTACCGTGTTTACAAACCACTGGAACTGCAAAGATACATACCGGCACAATAGTGGGAGAAACAAGGCGAGAACAAAGACAGCCTTTTGATGTTTCCTTTGAAAATGTTTCATTTTCTTATCGAGAACCGTTCCATACGTTTCAAAACCAAAGCGGTGAAGCTAATGCCGAACGGGAAACAGACGGTGCAAAACAAACAGCGGTATTGCATTCCATTTCTTTTGAGGCAAAGCAGGGAATGGTAACTGCTCTCATCGGCCCGTCAGGTTCAGGCAAAACCACGATTGCCAATTTAATAGCCCGCTTTTGGGATCCGCAAAAAGGTACGGTTAAAATCGGCGGAAAGGATATAAAAGAAACAGAACCCGATACGCTTTTGCAGTCCGTCAGTGCGGTTTTTCAAGACAGCATTTTACTGTCGGACACCATTTACAATAATATTAAAATCGGAAAGCCCGATGCTTCGGAATCGGAGGTTATCGCTGCGGCACAGGCGGCTCAATGTCATGAGTTTATCAGCGAGTTGCCTGACGGATATAACACCCTGCTTGCGGAAGGCGGGGCTGCTCTTTCAGGCGGCGAAAGACAGCGCATTGCTATTGCCCGTGCTCTTTTAAAAAATGCACCCATCGTGCTTTTGGACGAATCGACTGCCTCACTCGATGCCGACAACGAATGGAAAATCAACGCCGCCTTGGATACGCTTATGCAGGGTAAAACCGTCTTTGTCATCGCTCATCGGCTGAACACCATTCGTAATGCAGATCAAATCATCGTATTGAAAAACGGCCGCATCGAAGAAAAAGGGACTCATACGGAACTTATGCGAAAGCGCGGCACCTACTTTGAGATGATACAAGAACAACAAAAAGCCGCCGGATGGGAAGTCTCGGGGAATTAATTCCTAATTAACAATTAAATTGAGGAGAAATGTTGAAACATTTTACATAAGTGCTCGGTGTTTCAACGTCGAGTTTCGTACTTCTGTCACGGATAGCGGTGATTAAAGCTCTATCGAGTTTTTGCGTAAGCAAAAATACTCGAAGATGAAAAATGTACACGGATGTATATTTTTCATCGAAACATCGCTGTATTATATGCGCTTTCTCATTGCATTACGAAAGCGTGAGAATTCGACAGTTCCTAAATTTGATAATTTACTCACTGCCGAATTGAGGAGAA
>CAJPTT010000297.1 GCA_905373565.1 uncultured Treponema sp.
CGTTCCGCCTGTTCGGTGAGTCCGACGGCATCCTCGGAAAACAGCTCGTCTTCCGACTTTTCCGACAAACTTAAATCGATATTTTTCGGAATTTCCGTAACGGTACGCGCACCCATTGTTACGCCGGCAAGTATACGCGCGCTGTTGATGTCCGCATAGAGAATAGACTGTACTGCAGTGTCGGGATGTGCGAACGTAAAAAAGCCGCTTACCCGTACTTTCCGCAACTTTGCTTTTTCACCGAAACTCATTACCACCACTTCATCGCCGGTATGCAATTCCCGTTCATAATATTTTTCATACCGTTCTTTTATTTTCTCAGGCAGCATAATAAACTCCGCGCTGTCTGAATCGGGAAATGCACCTTCATACACCTTAATCGTCTCAAATGTTTTTTTATATGAAGAAGGTTCGATGCCGAGCGTAACCGCATACGGCATATAGGCAAAGTTTTCACCCTTAGGCTCCCACGTGTCGGAAAGGTCGGCAGGTTTAAGCATACCGAAACCGGTAACAATCCCCCGCGTATACACAGCTGTTTCCGGCATATCGTGTAACTTTGTCTCTATTTTTTCGAGCTTCGATAAATACGGCATTGTCGGCAGCTTCCCTGTATTCACCTTCTTAAAGGCTCCGACAAGCGTAACGGACACGTCTTTATCAGCAGGTTTTCCGGTAATAAAAATATCGCCGCAGAAATCGCTCTCGCATACATTCTTTGTTTGCTTTTCGGCGAAATTCAGCACACCGAGCCCCAGCACCACCAAAAAACTGCCGAGCCCGATCAAAATCATAATAATCAGCGTCTTTGTCTTATGCGAAAAAAGATTTTTCAACGCCAACTTAAAAATCGTTTTATTCATCGTTACTATCCCTTTTTATATTTTCTCCGGGTGAATCAATGTATCATAATCCGCATCGGTAATATTCCATACTATCGAGGAAAGCAGGGGAATATCCGTTATCCGGATTTTTTGATAATTTGAATACACATACAAGTTCATCTTTTGTTCCGTCCTATTTTTGAACACATAATGATAGAGCACCTTTGCATTCTCCGGTACATCTATAACAAGTTCCAGCGTAGCCGCCTCACCGCTTTGTTCAATGCTTCCGCCGATAAGCGCGCCGATATACTCAAGCTGTTTCTTCTCTGCAAGAACGGTTACGAGGTTTTCTCCGGCGTCATAGACAAAAACAGCTTCTTTGCCTTTGTAGTCAGTCTCCATTACAGCCGCTTTTGCTGTTCCGCCTTTCTCACCGCTACAACTCGCTGCGAACAAACAGCTTACCGCAAAAGCAGCTATCAAACAAAACAGTATCGTTTTTCTTTTCATTGTTGAATCAATCATACCCATCAATTACTCATTAGCTAATCGCTTCCACGTCTGCTTTACTCAGACCGGTCACTTGCATTATTTTTGTGATGGAATCGCCGAGTTGTTTTAAAATTCGTGCCGTTTCAAGCGCTTTTTGACGGGTACCTTCGGCAAGGCCAAGTGATCGACCTTGTTCAATACCTTGCTGGATTCCAATCTTTAGGCTTTCTTGCCGCTGTACTGCAATGTCCGTATCATAGTCATACTCTGCGACTAACAACATTTATTACCTCCTCTCTTTTGGAAATAAATGGCGCATCTACTGCGTCGTACGGCAAAAAAGTATCCTCAACGTATTAAAATACGCCTGCGGTACTTTTTTGCCTAACTCCTTGTATCTACACCATCTATTTCCAAAAGGCATTTCAGAAGCGGCACGGATGCCGCTGGTTCCCAGCAGAATCGAGTTTTTGCTTAGGCAAAAACTCGTAAGCAAAGACTGTACAAGGAAGTACAGTCTTTGCGATGGCATATTTTCGTTGATGGTCGACTGATGTTCAGCAAGGACTATAATCTTATTGTCAACAAGACAGGAAACATCATTGACTATGGTCATATACATAACGTTATCAAGCCTTATATTTTCTACAGGACATGAAAGCTGTAAATTGGTATTATGCAACGCATTATAGAGTGATAAAAAATTCTCTTTTGCTTTCTCATCTTCACTAAATAGGTCGACAAAAACTGAATCTTTATATTTTCTGTTTACCGTACTCATATCAAATACTCTTCCCATTAATATATAACACTTCCAGCATACAGTGCTTCAGGAGCTATATCAAGCTCATCATTCCACACAACAGTCCCCCGTTCTATACGGGCACGCGCAAAGAGCGCTTTGTTTCTCAACTGGGTGAATACACCTTGCGTTATATCATCCTGCCCATCATAAACCCTTTTTTCTCCGTTCGAAAACGTAATCAACAATTCATAATCATGTAAATACTGCACTTCCGTCGGATAAATCATAATTACACATTACCCATTAACCATTAACCTTCGTGTCTTCAACAACATTTCCGTCTAAGATTTTGATACGGTGGTCGGTCATATTGACGATTTTGGCATCGTGGGTGGAGAAGATAAAGGTGGTATTAAACTCACGGCTCATGTCCTTCATTAGGCTGAGGATTTGATCGCCGGTTTTGGAATCGAGGTTGGCAGTGGGTTCGTCGGCAAGCACTAACGCCGGCTTTGTAACCAAGGCACGAGCAATAGCGACACGCTGCCGCTGACCGCCTGAAAGTTCATTCGATTTATGGTGCGCCCATTCACTTAAGCCGACCTTTTCGATGAGGTGCTCAATCCATTCCTTACTCTTTTCTTTACTTTCTTTTGCCTTACCGAACAAGAGCGGAAACTCGATGTTTTCGTATACGTCCAAAACAGGAATCAAGTTAAAAGACTGAAAGATAAAGCCCAGATATTCGTGGCGTAGTTGTGTGATTCTTTTATCGAGCCGCGGCGGAATTTTCAATCCCTTGTTTTTCCGTTTTGAAAGAGAGGTAAAATCTTTTTCTTGATAAATTGTTTCTCCATTGATGATAAGCTCGCCGGAGGTCGGCGTATCGATCAATCCTATCATATTGAGCGTGGTTGATTTTCCCGAACCGGACGGGCCCGAGATAGAAACAAACTCCCCGCTGTCGATAGAAAAATTAATTCCTTTTACCGCTTCTACCAAAACCTTCCCTAAAGGATAGATCTTGCGCAAATTCTTAACTTGTACAATGGTCATATATAATCTCCTATAATTACAATGAGTGTTATTGAATTGTCCTACGAGAAATCTCTGAAAACTGTAAAACAAGAGGCTTGTTCTGTAAGAACACCACAGTATTCTATCCGCTTAACCGCGATTGCAGCTTAGACTTTGGTACTATCCTATATTCTATTCGCTACCGCTTTCCGTTTCAACCGGTATCGGCTTGAGTAATTCAGACAGTTCCGCATGGTACTTTTGCACGAGTTTCAAGTCGTCCGGATGGATTCCAATAGGAAGAGCTCCATATTCGGAATTCAAAACGGCATACGCAATTACCATAAT
>CAJPTT010000298.1 GCA_905373565.1 uncultured Treponema sp.
TGCTCTAAAATATATACCCTTTTGCACATAAATCTCCTTGTCGATATGCTGCTAAGTTCGCACGGAACTAAACTTTTACGATCTACAGAGCACTATATACAGAGAGCAATATACTTGTCAAATGAATATGCGGGTATATATACAAGAAGTCTGATATAATCGATCCGAATATCAAAAAACGTTATACTTGCATGTTTACCCTTTTTGCCGATATAATGCCATCAATGTTGTCTCAAAGAATCGGATTACCATGGTATAAAACAATTTTCTTACACCGAAAGATAACCGGCATACCCAAATTCTCCGCACGAATCGGACATTTTTCTCGGATAGCGCTTATCGGTATTGTTCTATTATTACTCTGCCTTAATGTTCCATCCCTTTACGGAGCTGAAAAATCAGCAGCCGAAGGGAAATTCGATATAAGCACGGCAGCTTCTTTCAATATTAAAAAAGGGCTTGAACCGAATATTTTTTATTTTGATATACTGGGACAGTATTTGTGCCGTTTTGCCGAAACGGCTGTTGGGGTGCAGTTTACTTCTGCAAATACCGATGTCCTACTCAAAGCACTGTATACCCCGCTCAATCGTCTCCGGCATAAAATCGGCATCGGAACAACATATCACCTCAGTTATTTGTATAAAATCAGTTCCAACCATGATCTTTTAGCTTCTTTTGAGTATACGCTGACAATACCGCATACTTTTATCTTCTTTGCACAAACGGGCTATATGCATCAATGGATACGTGTGCCGATACGCCATAGGCGGACTATCGTTATCGGTCAGCCGTCACTGACGATGGCGCTTCATTTTACCGGTATTATCAAAAAAGAATGGTACCTCGGCGGAGGGATAAGCTCGTATGAAGTATTCCGCTATCCGGTTTTTGCAAACCCGTCGATCAGTGTTGACCTCTATTACCGGTCGGAAGGATTGCATTTCCCTAAGGGGTTTTATCTCGGCTTGGAAGGAATAGTACGATATTCCGATCTATTCACCTTTTCGGGATACCCTGAAAATTTTGTCCTTAAATCTGTGATAGGAATGAAGTTATAATGCGAAATAGATATGTTCTTTTATGCCTGTTGATTTTTAGCTGCATCAGTTGCGATTTCGGTGTACACCAAGCATTTTGGAGGCCACATCCCGTCGATGAACGTTCACGGGAATTGGTACCGTTAAGCAGCGCTGAATTTCCGTTTATCGGCAGTTTGATGCCCTTAAAATACGATTGCCTTATACTTACGGATATTCATTTTGGAAATAAAACAGGGCCTGCTTGGGACAAAGTTTTTTTTACTTCACTAAAAAAGTACAGAGAAAACCACACAACAATACCGATGTTGTTTTGTATCATACTCGGAGATACGTCTGATCACGGTTTTGCGGTTGAATACGAGACGGCAAAAATTTTCCAGCAGCGTATTGCCGATGAAAATCGATTGCCGTCTCCGTGGGACATCCCGATGCCGGTGTATCATGTCGTCGGTAACCATGATGTCTATAATTCCGGTTGGAAATTATGGCAGCAATCTTGCTATCCGCATAAAAGCTCCTACTATTTTGAAACAAACCGGTTAGGATGGTACTTTGTCGATACTGCAAGCGGAACATTAGGTAGACCGCAGTTTTATGATTTAAAAGCGAAATTGCAGAGTTCATCAAAACCGAAATTCATTTTTACTCATTATCCGTTATACGGCGATGGTATTGTGTATTTCAGTCTTTCCAATCCACGCGAACGTGCCGAACTCCTTTCTCTTTTTGCACGAACAAATCTCAAGCTGTATTGTTCGGGACACTACCATTACGGAACTTCTTCCGATTACGATACCTTCAAAGAGCGCTCGCTCAAAGACTTCGGATGGGCGGGTAAGTATCATATTCTGCATGTCGATGAATCGGGTGATGAACCGATTTTCAGTATAGAAACGATTTCATTGCCGTAAGTTTTTAATTTGCATTGCCAAAAGCAATGGATTCGCTACGGAAATAAGTCCATGACGTTCGAATACTTCGTTAACCATCTTTCCGACCACGTACCGATTTTTATGTCGTTTGACTTTTAGAAAAGCTGGGGGCATTGAAATTGTCAGATAGGACAAATCCTGCTATACTTACCCCATGAGCTTTCCAAGAAAATTGCCGATAGGTATACAGAGTTTTAAAGATTTACGGGAAAAAGGTTTTCTCTATGTGGATAAAACAGAATACCTTTTTCGCCTAGCAAACAGCAGTAAGGTCTATTTCCTCAGTCGTCCGCGGAGGTTTGGGAAAAGCCTCTTCCTTTCAACCTTGGCAGCATATTTCCGTGGGCAAAAAGAGCTGTTCAAAGACTTGTGTCTTGAAAAAGCCGAAGAGGAACAAGCTGTACTGGAAAACAGAGCCGCATGGCAGGCATATCCGGTGCTGTATTTTGATTTTAACATTGGACAATATCTTGAAAGCGAAGCTTTGAGTGAACGGTTCGATTCTTTATTAAAGGAACAGGAAAGCCTATACGGTATACTCGTTGCAAAAGAAGAAGAGTCGTTTTTTGCCTCACGTTTTGAACGGCTGATAAAGGCCGCCTATCAACAAACCGATAAGCAAGTAGTCATTCTTGTTGACGAATACGACAAACCGCTCCTACAAACGATGGGCGTAAATGAAGCCTTGAACGAGCAATACCGAAACGAACTCAAAGCTTTTTACTCTGTGATTAAAACTTGCGATGAATATATCCGCTTTGCCTTTTTAACCGGCGTGACCAAATTCAGCAAAATCAGTATTTTTAGTGATCTGAATAATCTCCGAGATATATCGCTGGAGAAACACTATGCGGGCATTTGCGGAATCACCCAAAAAGAATTGGAAGCAAATTTTCAACCTGAAATACAAGTGCTTGCCGATAGTCAAGACTTAACCTATCAGGAAACATTGACCGCCTTACAGCAATGGTATGACGGCTACTGTTTTGCACCTGCAGCTGATGGTATGTATAATCCGTTTAGTTTATTAAATACGTTTGCAAAGGAAAGATTTGGAAGTTACTGGTTTGAAACGGGAACCCCGACGTTTTTAGTCAATTACCTGAAAGAAGCACACTACTTTATCCCAGACTTGGATGGAAATATTGAACTTGATGAAGAAGGCTTGCAAACGTATCGAGCTGCTGCACAGGAGCCGTTTCCTATTTTATTTCAATCGGGGTATTTAACGATTAAAGAATACATCAAAGAAGCTCGGCTGTACCGGCTCGGCTTTCCGAACGATGAGGTACGATACGGCTTTTTAAAGAATCTATTACCTGCATACTCATCAGTAAGACCCGATGAAACAGGACAATCGGTTTGGCGATTTGTAGAGGATATTCGCCATGGCAAGGTGGACTCTTTTATGGAACGGATGCAGTCGATTATCGCCGGTATTCCGTATGATG
>CAJPTT010000299.1 GCA_905373565.1 uncultured Treponema sp.
AACTTTCCGGAATGATCGGAATAAGTCGTTCGCATTTATTTAGAATTTTTCAAAATGAATTGGATATGTCTCCGCAACGTTATATGATAATGTATAGACTCCGTACAGCTATGACTCTTTTGCAGAACAGTACGTTGCAGATCAGTCAAATTGCGGAAGACACCGGCTTTTGCGACAGCAGCCATTTTTCCCGCGAAATGAAAAAATATTTTAATATAACGCCGATGGAATGTCGGGAAGCGGCCAAAAAAGTCGTGAGCCGGACGGAATCGCCTATTTTAAAACTCTTGTAACGTATTTTGCATCTCGTTATAATATTCCATTAATACATTTCACATAATATATTTCACACAGAGGAGTTGCACATGGAACCGCTATTACATATAGAAAATTTACATCTGTCGGTGAATGAAAAGCCGATTTTGCATAATTTAAACCTGACCGTCAATGCGGGAGAAATACATGTCGTGATGGGGCCGAATGGCGCCGGAAAATCCACGCTTGCTGCTGCGATTGTCGGTAATCCCGTCTTTCAAGTTGACCAAGGCTCGATTTTTTTTGAAGGAGAATTGATCAACGATTTGCCTGTTTTTGAGCGAGCGCGGAAAGGTATCTTTCTTTCCTTCCAAAATCCTGAAGAAATCCCCGGCTTAAAGGTCGAAGAATTTCTTCGCGCTGCAAAGGAAGCTGTCACCGGTAAAAAAATACCGGCGCTCACCTTCCACAAAGAGCTGCTTCGGCTGATGGAATCGCTCAGTATCAATCCTGAGTATGCAGACCGCAGTTTGAATGTCGGCTTCTCCGGCGGCGAAAAAAAGAAGAACGAAATATTACAGCTCGCCGTGCTCCAACCCAAACTCGCTATTCTGGACGAAACGGATTCAGGGCTGGATATCGATGCCACCAGAATTGTATTTGAGGGCGTTGCAAAACTCAAAACGCCGGATATGGGTATTTTAATCATCACTCACCACAGCAAGGTACTCGACTATCTTAAACCCGATCATGTACATGTCTTGATTAACGGTTCACTGGCAAAAAGTGGCGGTATCGAACTGGTAGAGCATATTCAAAAGCACGGATACGCAGGGATGTAGGAGCGGCTATGAGTAATGATTTTAGAGATTCCCGCTCACCCCTGTTTCAAGCGCGGAAGCGCACCTTCGTTTCCGATATTGAGCGGGGCATTTACGATATAAAGGACAAAATCGATTATCAGTATTCCACCGGTATGGGGCTGAATGAAGATGTGGTACGAAAGATTTCCGCCCGCAAGTTGGAACCCAAGTGGATGCTCGACCTCAGACTGCAATCTTTGCAGTATTTTTTTGAACGGCCGATGCCGGATTGGGGCGCCGATATTTCCGACCTCAATATTCAAGATATTATCCATTATATAGTTTCGGATGAAAAGCCGATGGCGACCGACTGGGATCAGGTACCGGAGGAGATTAAGCAGACTTTCGACCGGCTCGGTATTCCCAAGGCGGAGCAAACCTCGCTGGCGGGCGTCGGCGCGCAGTATGATTCGGAAGTGGTGTATCACAGCCTGCAGAAAAACCTTGCAGACCAAGGGGTTGTGTACCTCGATATGGAAACAGCGGTGCTGCAGTATGGCGATCTTGTCCGCGAACATTTTATGAAGCTGATAAAACCGAACGATCATAAGTTTGCGGCGTTGCACGGTGCAGTGTGGTCGGGCGGATCGTTTGTCTACGTACCCAAAGGCGTAAAGGTAGAGCTGCCGCTGCAATCCTATTTCAGACTGAACGCGAACCAGTCAGGGCAATTTGAACATACGCTGATTATCGTCGATGAGGGCGCCTATCTGCACTTTATCGAAGGATGCAGCGCACCTAAGTACTATAAAAATGCGCTCCACGCGGGCGCTGTCGAGCTGTATGTCGGTAAAAAGGCGACCATGCGCTATTCCACGATCGAAAACTGGTCGCGGAACCTCTACAACCTGAATACCAAGCGGGCAATCGTAGAAGAAGACGGCGCTATCGAATGGGTGTCCGGCTCGTTCGGCTCGCGTGTAACAATGCTCTATCCTATGAGTATTTTGAAGGGAGACCGCTCGCGCTCCGAGTTTACCGGCGTTACCTTCGCTTCCGCGGGGCAGTGTCTCGACACCGGCACTAAAACCGTCCATATCGGTAAGAACACCGTGTCCGAAATGCACTCACGCTCGATTGCGAAAAACGGCGGCGAATCAAACTACCGCGGCTTGCTGGTTATCGGTAAGGAAGCAACCGGCGCAAAGGCGCTCGCTGAATGCGAATCCCTCATGCTGGATAACGAGTCCCGTACCGACACCATCCCGATTATCGAAAACCATACCGACGATGCCGACATCGGACACGAAGCAAAGATCGGACGCATCAGCGATTCGATGATTCTATACCTCATGCAGCGCGGCCTCGACGAAGCGACGGCTAAATCTTTGATTATCAAAGGCTTTGTCGAGCCGATCTCCAAAGAGCTTCCGCTCGAATATGCCGTCGAGCTGAATAACCTTATTTCCATTGAGCTGGAGGGAACGATAGGCTGATGAGAAACGACAACTATTTTAAACGGCTCGATTATCATATACAGGATGTACCGACGGCTCCTTTTTCCGGTATTTTTTTTCATACGGAATCTAAAACCGCGCAGTATCTGCCGATTGAAGACTTCCTCAAAACATGCAGTGCGGAGCAGGTTGCAAAAATATTCAACACCGAAAAGTCTCCACGCGAAAAAAACTGCGGACTGGGAAAGCGTTTTACCGATGAGGTGCAGGCAAAGCGGAACAGCGGCTTTTATCTTAAAATTGACGCTGATAAAGCTGAACTCGCTAAGAACAGACCCGAAGTGATGCAGGATTTCTTCGTGCACTTCACCGTTGACGCGGCTCATTCCGTGTTGTTTGACCGGAGCTATATCGACATAGCGGATAACGCTGCGGTGCGGCTCATTCTCTACTTCGATACCGACGAAAAGACCTCGGCGCTGCAATCGTATCGGAACGGACTCATCAGTATTCGTGTTGGGAAACATGCCGCAGTCGAAATTATCAAGATTCAAAACTTTGCAGACACCGCGCTCAACTTTGAAACAGTGCGGATGGATGTCGGCGAAAAAGCACGGGTAACCGTTCACGACATACAGCTCGGTTCGCAAAAAAGCGGTGTGTCTTATTCTTCCTATATGCAGGAAGATTGGGCGGAAGTGTACATCTTCCCGCTGTACTTTGTCGATAAAACGCGCCGGATGGATCTTGAACATAATCTGATTATCAACGGCAAGAGCACGCTATCGGAGATAAAAGCCCGCGGCGCGCTCAAAAACGAGGCGCATAAGGTTTTCCGCGGCAATATTTTCTTGAATAAGGGCTGCTCAGCCTCCGTCGCCCGCTTTGCGGATAACAGCATCATGCTTGAT
>CAJPTT010000300.1 GCA_905373565.1 uncultured Treponema sp.
CAAAAAATTAAGGAAACATTTTCTCTTTCAATTCCGCAATGGAATGAAAGCCTTTCATCATATCTTAAAGGAGTTACTCAAAATGCGCAAGTTTAACAATATTCTTATTACAGGCGGCGCCGGGTTTATCGGGTCAAATTTTATCCGTACCTTATTAAAAAAAGATTCCACATTTACAGGACGCATTATCAATCTTGATACGCTAACTTATGCCGGTAATGCGACAAGTCTTTCCGATATAGAAGCTGAATTCGGCGGGAGCGCTGCTGATGCTCGGTATGTCTTTATTCACGGCAATATTTGTGATAAAGAGCTCGTCGGAAATATTTTTGAAAAATATGACATTGATACGGTAGTACACTTTGCAGCAGAAAGCCATGTAGACCGTTCTATTTTAGGTCCGGAAGTTTTTTTACAGACAAATGTACTCGGTACTTTCACGTTGTTGGAAGCAGCAAAAAAGGCATGGCAAAAGAGCGATGGTTCCATGCGGGATGATGTGCTGTTTCACCATGTCAGTACGGACGAAGTATACGGCTCGCTTGGAGCAGAAGGCTCTTTTCAAGAAACTACGCCGTATGATCCCCGCTCTCCTTATTCTGCAAGCAAGGCGTCAAGCGATCATTTGGTAAAGGCGTATTTCCATACATACGGGCTGCCTATTACCGTGTCTAATTGCTCAAATAATTATGGTCCATTTCAATTCCCGGAAAAGCTCATTCCGCTGATGATTTTGAATATGCTGGAAGGTAAACCGCTGCCGGTATATGGCGACGGTATGCAGATACGTGACTGGATTCATGTTGAAGATCATAACCGCGCAGTGCAGCTCATTATGCAAAAGGGTAGAGTAGGGGAAACCTACAATATCGGCGGTGAAAATGAATGGGAAAATATCAAGCTGTTACATAAGCTCATCGATATTGTTTCTCAAAAAACAGGACTAAGTAAAGAAAAAATTACGGCTCTCATAACCCACGTAACCGATCGGCTCGGGCATGACCGGCGCTATGCTATCGATTGTACAAAGCTTAAAACGGAGCTGGGCTGGAAGCGTATGTTTGATTTTGAAACAGGACTTGCTCATACTGTTGACTGGTATTTGCAAAATAACGTTTGGATAGAAAATGTCCGTTCCGGCGAATACCGAAAGTGGATCGAAAAGAACTATAGCGGGAGGTAAGATCAAACAAGTGATATGCCCCGCACAAATAAAAATCAAGTTTTAGAAGTGCCCATATAATACCGGAAATGCTACGCCTCCAGCAAATTGATATTTGCTTTATCTGTAGATATTTTAGTAATATGATATAGTTAGTGAGGATACTTAAAACATGAAAAAACTGCCGATTGGAATACATACCTTTTCCAAAATTATAGAGGATGATTATCTGTATATTGATAAAACAAGAGAAGCGTACGAAATTATTTGTTCATATCAATATGTCTTTTTATCCCGTCCTCGACGATTCGGCAAAAGCCTTTTTCTCACAACCCTACAATCGATTTTTGAAGGAAAGAAAGAACTCTTCAAAGGCTTATACATTTACGATAAATATGATTTTGAATTTTTTCCTGTTATTAGGATTGTATTTTCAGGTGTAATGTCTACAAAAGAAAGCCTTCATGATGTTATTAATCGAAATATGCGTAATAACGAGGAAGATTTACAGTGTGAAAGAAACGAACAGCTTTCTTCTACTGAGCGTTTTGCAGCCCTTATTAAAAATGCTGCTACAAAATACAACAAGCGTGTAGTTATTTTAATAGATGAATATGATAAGCCGATATTGGACAATATTACCGACTCTGAAATGCGGAATTATGCACGGGATACGCTGAAAGGATTGTATGAACATATCAAATACAACGACGAATATGTCAAGTTTGCGTTCCTTACCGGAGTGAGCAAATTTTCAAAGGTGAGCATTTTTTCCGGACTGAATAATATTATCGATATATCGCTGTATCCTCAATACGGGAATATTTGCGGATACACGCAAGCGGATCTTGAAACGAGCTTTCAGCCGTATATGGAATGTGTTGATATGGAAAAGGTAAAACGTTGGTATGACGGCTATAATTTTTTAAAGGATAACGTATACAATCCGTTTGATATTCTTAACTTTTGTGCGACCGGACATTCATATAAAAATTATTGGTTTGAATCGGGCAGTCCGAGTTTCCTTATCAAATTGATACAAGAAAAAAATTATTACGTACCGCGGTTGGAGAATGTTAGTGTAGATGAAGAACAGCTCGGTGCGTTTGATATTGAACGGATCAATTTCGAGGTGCTCTTGTATCAATCCGGTTATTTAACGATACAAGAGAAAAAACAAATTGAAGATGCCGTATTTTATTCACTTAAAATACCGAATTTGGAAGTGAAAAGTTCATTCAATAAAGCTATTGTATCTATGCTTACAGACTCCGGCTCAGATTCGAATGTAGTAGGCAGTACGCTGTATCGTAATGTGCTGCTTGCGCTTCATGATTCCGATAAAGACGGGGTTAAAGATGCGTTATATACGCTTTTTGCTTCATTGCCGTATCAGAATTATGCAAACAACAATATTGGTATGTACGAAGGGTTTTATGCCAGCGTAGTGTATGCATTTTTTGCAAGCTTAGGAGTTCCGTTGATTGGAGAAGATACGACCAACCGCGGACGGATTGACTTGACCTTAAATATGGAGCATAAGATATACATTATCGAATTTAAGGTAGGAAGCGGGGATGCTTTGCAGCAGATAAAAGAAAAGAAATATTACGAGAAGTATCGGCAGCAGGGGAAAGACATCTATCTTGTCGGAATTAACTTTGATGACAAGGAGAGGAATATATCAAGGTTTGCATGGGAGTCCTTTTGAAATATACGACGTATCTACTGCGTCGTACAGCAAAAAAGTGTCCTCAACGTATCAAAGATACGCCTGCGGTACTTTTTTGCTGTACTTCTTGTATCTACATCGCCTCTTTCAAAAGGCTGACGGAAGGGGGAAGCGCTGGAGGGGTGGGCAGCCACTGCGTGCTGCCACACTTGCAGTAAATCATCAACGTATCAGTACCGCCACGGACGGCGGTGGTTTCAGCCAGCCGCGAGTTTTTCGTTAGAAAAACTCGTCGTTGAAAAGTGTACACGGAGGTACGCTGTTCAACAGCGCATCTACGGTAAGAAAAAAATAAGGAGATTATAGTGGAATATAGTACAAATAGTGGTGATGATGAAATATCGTTATTGGATTTAGTCGCCGTTGTCTGGAAGTGGAAATGGTTTGTTACCAGTATGACAGCTTTAATAATGGGTGGCGTTTTTGTGTATGCTTTCATAGCGAAAAAGCTGCCTCCTGAAAAATCATACTTACCGGATATGTATACGAGTTCTGCAATGATGCTGATTAGCGGGGACAGTAATAAAG
>CAJPTT010000301.1 GCA_905373565.1 uncultured Treponema sp.
TAAAAATATTCAATAAACAAACGACATGAGCAATAAATCCGTAAATAAAACGATTGGCAGGAAGCAGAATAAATTTATTAAATGCGGTAACGGTAAACATAAAAAACAATGCAAACACATATTTAATCAGCAGCGCTGTCAACGGGAATGAATTCAGTTCATTCATAGAAGAAAAACGCAGATAAAAAAGCGCTTCCGTTATCTTGGAACCTAAGAAAAAGCTAAACCAATTAACCAAGAAGAAATAGATCGGCATCCACCATAGTTTAAATAAATCTTTTATATGTTGATCTCGTTTTTTCCCGAATAAAAAGCTAAAAAACATCAACCATAGTAGGAATATAATTGACGATACGATAAGCGTGATGACGATATGCTGCTCGCTGATTATAACCAGTTTTTTATGCAGCTTCAAAACGAAATAGTGAGTATCCCATTCATTACTCATACTTTGAGTAACGGCAGGCGCAACTGAAGAGAAAAAATCCGACAAATTCGCACCGGTTTCTATTTTTATTGCCGGAATATTCGCTTCATTATAAAGCCGTAAAGCAGGATCATCGGGCAACCAGCCGAGACGATGAAACACAACCGCATTAGTATAAAAGTCAACCGGAATATTTTTTTGTTCCAAAGAGGTGTACACCGCTTTTAGAAACCATGCAGGGGTTGTCCCTTTTGATGTTCCCGTAATAATCCGCGTGCTATCGGATTTATCGGGGGCAACAAGACATACAGCGGCATTCGGATACGTGATCAAAGTCTGAATTAACGCCTTAGTCCCCTCGTATCGCTTTACGGGAACATCAACCGGTAATTCGGAAATATCATTTTTCGTAATAGCAACAATGATATGGGTATCCGGCGCCTCAGCGGATAATTTTTGTGCATATTTTTGCAGTTGGAGGGTTATAGCAGTAGCTTGATTATCACTGCCTGCCGATGCGGTAAAGACAATAACCTTATCCGTTTTAGGCCCGAATTCATAAAAAATATTTTCTGCAATCAGACCTTGCACCGGCAAAAAAAGAAGAAAGAATATCCAACACAAACGTACTGCCGGTAACAATACTTTCTGAAATAAATAGTTATGCACACGGCTCATAAACTGTCATAATCCTGTACCTTACCGGTTGAAAACCATATTTCGATACGCTTATAGGAACGATTTATCCTTCTAACAATTGAAGCAGCTTGTTGCCGTGCAGATTCCTCGGCAATGACATCGGGATGATATTTTTTCAATAAGTGTTTCCATGCTTTTTTGCAATAGTCAAGCGGAACACCCGGAAGCACTTGCAAAACAGCAAAATCTTCCGTTAAAGCATCGGGGACGGGTACACGTATCGGTTCAACCTTTTGTTCAGGTTCTTTGTATGTTCTTTTTTTAGGAACACGCCGCTCGATTTTATTTCCGGCGCTTCGGTATTTACCCTGCCGGCCTTCTACCGCTTGTTCAAAGGGATCCTCATCCGTCCCAAGCCGATCACGCAGCAAACTGCCGAGGGTTTCGTAATAATCCGACATTATCGTATTTTCCTCTCTATAATATCATCAAACACGGCGCCGGAACCTCCGGTAACATCTTTCTGCAAAACCGATCCGATAAAATAATGTAAATACTCAGGAGATTCTCCGGCCGTTAAATTCTTTTCGGTTCGTAAAACAGCAATATCGCTGTTTGTCAGCACAACGCCTTTCTGTAAATCTTTTATATAATGCAGCGAACGATTCGTTTTACCGTAATTCTCTTTTTCCGCAGCAGCAAGTTTTTTTTCACCGTCACCGATAATGCGCTGTAGAAAATCCTTGGAATAGCCGTAAGCCTGTGCCGCCTTAAAAATAGCTTCATCGGTCTTACCGGTTAATTCCCTTACAGTTTTTGACATCCGCAGAAACTGTGCCGGTTCCAATGCAACAGGGTCGTCAAGACCGACATCGCTGCGGGAAAGACAAATATGCTTTTCAATAATACAGGCGCCGCTCAATAACCCTGCTATGGGAACGGCAGCAGGATCAAGCGAATGATCGCTGATACCGACAGGACTGTTAAACAACATCGACAAGGATTGCAACACAGCCGTATTATAATCCGTTTCAGGCGCAGGATAGGCCGTTACGCAATGGAGCAATGCACGCATATCTGCAGGTAGTCCGTTGCTTTCCAAACAGCTTATGGCACGTTCAATATCACCAAGCCGAGAAACACCGGTCGAAAGAATAACCGGCAGTCCGAATGAAGCAACCCGCTCAAGCAGCGGAAAATGATTGAGTTCCGGCGACGCAATTTTTATAAAAGCCGGATGAAGCTGCCGCAATTCATCAGCGGAACGAAGTCCGAATGCCGAAGCTGAAAAAAGCATTCCAAGTTTATATGTGTACTGTGCCAATTCACCGTAAAAATCAATACTGCATTCCAGCTCTCTAAAGCGTTCATAAAGGGGAATCCTTCCGGTCGGTAAATTCACAAAACCGGTATCGGGATGCAAAATTTCATCTGCATACACAATCTGAAATTTAACCGCATCGGCTCCGCTTTCTTTAGCAGCTGCTACCAATTCTTTCGCCTTCTGCAAGCTGCCGTTATGCCCCGTCCCAATCTCCGCAATAATCAACACATGCTCTTTATAAGAAAACAGCTGTCCATCCGTCTTAAACACCTTCTCCATAGCTAACTAGTATAGTCGAAATAAGTACCTCTGTATATCAGGTATATGGCCTCACGTTAAGTCTAACCGAAAAGAAAAATGACTGAAGAAACAGCCGAACGGTGCTATGCGGCAAACAAGGAACAAAAGGTGAAAATTATTGATAAGTTATAAGTATTCAGCATATATACCGAAAAATGACTATTTTCAGCTTTTTCAACACAATTAATCGCTATATCACGGAAATCAATTTCTATCCTGTTCATAGATTTTAAAGCCGAAACCACCGAAAAATATTAAAAAGGTGTATCATTATTTCTAAAAACATCATAGAAATGGTCAGATTGCAATATCATTTCTCAAAAATTGATTTCTGTGTCGCTATATGCAGCGTACCAAGAAACGCTTTCATACCGCATGCAAAGATACTGAATAATTACGATAAGTTTATTACAGCAAGTGATTACAACTGAAAGTATGCCATTTATGTTCTAAAGAACACTACGTACATAAAAGCGATATTCTTTAACTATGTTTAGAAAAACATAAGGTTTAAATCTATATTTATAGGAAGTTATGTTCCAATGCAACTATTTTATAAGGAATTCAAAATAATTTTAATTGTTTATTATCTGAAGACATATAATCCCAAATCATTTTATCTAGTACGCTCTCTTCTATGTTTAATTCTTTTGCTACAAATTTAAAAATATCACGTGCTTCATAATATGTATTTATAGG
>CAJPTT010000302.1 GCA_905373565.1 uncultured Treponema sp.
CTCCTTGGCAGTTCTGGTCGAATAGTCTCAATTTTTCCGCGGGATTGTTAAAAAAATGCCTGATGCGGTTGCCCTGAACACTCGATATTGCCAAGAATGGTTTTTCCGTATATACTAAACGTGTTTATTACTTTATAGGAGGATCTATAATGAACAAGAAAATACTTGCGCTGTGCGCATTTATGTTGCTTGCAGTTGTTCTGTCCGCACAAACCGTGCAGCCTAAAAAACAAAAAATTAAGGTTGAAGGGCGTGCAAATGCTTCTCTTTACATGACCGAGGTTTACAAGACCGATAACTGGGCGGAATACTATTTCGTATACGAAGAAAATAAGAATACGTTTGACGAAAATGAAGCTGAAAAGATCATGTATGAATTTTTTTCGAATTACAAGCGGGATAATGCCTTTTCTTCCGTCGAAGTTGAAGATTTGAAAGGTGCTACTATCGGTAAGACAACAACAACGATGGAAAAGCGTGTTATTTTCCGCCACGTAAACAAGCGGTAAATACGAAAACCTTTAAAAATTCGGTCGATTTTTAGAGATGTTCATGTATTTGAGTTAGCGTACAGTTATAGCGTGATTAATGACTTTTTGAGACGCTGATTAATCCTAACACGGATTGATCAGCGTTTCTTTTAAGATGCGTAATATTATGGAGGTAATGGAATGAAACCGACATTATTGGTTTTAGCAGGGGGAATGGGGAGCCGTTACGGCGGCGTTAAGCAAATAGATGCCGTAGGGATGCATAATGAAACACTGCTGGATTATGCGATCTACGATGCAGTGCATAACGGTTTTGGAAAAGTGGTATTTATTATCAGAAAAGATATTGAAACCGATTTCCGTGCCCGTTTATTTGACCGAATTGCCCGTAATTGCGATGCCGAATATCTGTTTCAATCCGTTGATTCCCTCATCGATCCTAAAGATATGCCGCAGACGGTAAACCGTAAAAAACCGTGGGGGACTATCCATGCCGTATTGTGTGCCGAGGATTCCGTAAAAACTCCCTTTGCCATTATTAATGCAGATGACTACTATGGACGTAAGGCCTATAAAACGATGGCCGAACATTTATCGACATTGGATACCTGTTCGCCCAATCATGCGATGGTGGGCTATATTCTGGAAAATACGATGAGTGAGTCCGGTTCCGTATCGCGGGGCGTATGCAACGTCGAGGACGGAATGCTGATTTCCATGAAGGAACATACGAAGATTTCTTACGGTGAAGAAAACGGTAAGCGAGTGATTCTTTCCCAGCTCGAAAACGGAGTAACGCATCTGACCGGTAAAGAAACCGTTTCTATGAATCTTTTCGGGTTTAGTCGTAAGGCGTTTGAAGGTTTTCACATATTCTTTGAAGAATTTATTAAAAAGAACATCGCAAGCGAAAAAGCCGAGTGTCTGCTGCCGGAAGGCGCCAGCATGCTGGTTACCAAAGGGCTTGGCACAATCAAATGTTATACCACCGATGAACGTTGGTTCGGTATGACCTATCCCGAAGACCGCGAAATCGTGAAAAAAGAAATAGCGCAAAAAATTAAAGAAAACTACTATCCCGAGTTCTTGTGGAAATAATCGGATATACAAATTGCGCCGACGCTTTGACAAAAGCTCATTTTTTCGCTATCGTTCCTGCCGATTATGAATACATTGACGATAAAAGAATGTACCGATATGGCAGTAAAAACTCCTGCTCAGCATTTTTTGCAGAGCCGTCTTTGGGCGGAATTTAAAAAGGAGCAAGGTTGGTCATATCGGCAATATGAGGTACATAGTCCGGGTACCCGTTCTTTTTTACTCACGGTTTTATTGCGGCAATTGAGTCCCTTCGGCTTTCTTGCCTATATTCCGATGGGGCCGTCTATCCTTATTACTAATGATTCACGCCTTACTGAAACGGTGGAAAAACGGAAGCTTTTTCTGGTAAACCTTGCGGAAAAGCTCGTTCCCTTGCTGCCCACTTATGTTTTTTTAATTCGCTTTGATCCGCCGTGGGAATGTGCAATGAGAAGCGGAGACTCACAAGTATTCTCTCGCCAAGATTTTCCGCTTATTCCCTGTACCGGAGGAAAAACACCGTGCAGTCTGCGTAAAGCAGCTTCCGATATTCAGCCGCCCGATACGGTTATGCTCGATTTAGGGCAGCCGCTTGATGTACTGCTCGCTCAGTGTAAACCTAAGTGGCGCTATAATATCCGGCTTGCCGAAAAAAAAGGCGTGCAGGTACGCTGTTTTTCCGGAAGCCAGGCCGAAGACGTCATACCGATTTTTTATCGGCTTTATCGTGAAACTGCAGCGAGGGATGGCATTGCTATCCATAGCGAAACCTATTACCGCTCGCTTTGCCGGCTTGCTGCCGACGGTACATTCGATACCGAACATATTCTTATTTCAATCTATATCGCTTATTTTGAAGAAAAACCGCTTGCTGCAATTATCACGCTTTTTTCTCCGAGCGGAGCCGTCTATCTGTACGGCGCTTCTTCAAATGAACACCGTAACCTCATGCCTGCATACCTACTGCAATGGCAGGCAATTCAAGATGCGCAAAAGTACGGTTGTCCATCCTATGATTTTTATGGGATTCCACCAAGCGACGATTCAAACCATCCTATGCACGGCCTGTATCGCTTCAAAACGGGATTCGGCGGAACTATTATTCATCGAGTAGGAACACTTGATATTCCGGTACGGGGCTTCCGCTATCGCCTCTACTCGTGTGCCGAGCGGTTGCGGGCATTCTGGTTTAAAAACCTCAAAAAGAAGCTTCGCGTTCACAGCCGAAAATCGTAGCGCTTGGATTGCAAGTGAGACAAATGTTTGTCATTGCAAGACGAGCTATATAAAAACTAAATTTTATGATAAACTATTAGCTGAGGTAAAGAGATGATAAATGTTTTTATCGATGCAATTACACCTTGTCTCAGCGATGCCAAAACAGGTGAACTCGTTCAGACAGAGGTTATACAAATTACGCGAAAATCTTTTTTGAAAAAGTATAATAAGAAAAATGGATGGTATACAAACTGGGATCAACTTATCGATGATAACGAAGTTTATGCTCTCGTTGTAGAAGGCTCGGTTGATATACAAGGACTTGTTTCTGTTGTAAAAGATGATGATGCAAAAGCTTGTTATATTTCATGGATGTGTGCGAGCCCTGAAAATAATCATCAAATTACGGAATCGATTAGATATAAAGGTGTTGGCGGACATTTGTTTGCAATTGCTGCAAACAAATCAATCGACTTTGGTTTTGAGGGCATGATGTACGGATTTGCAGCGAACAAAATGTTACTTGATCATTATATCGAAAAATTTAATGCTGAATTTATTGGAATTCTTCATCCGTTTCAATTTGCAATCG
>CAJPTT010000303.1 GCA_905373565.1 uncultured Treponema sp.
GTTAACGAGGCAGCCTTATTGTGGCTGCCGAAGTTATACCACCTTCCCTTAATTTTTTGCCGATACCGCCGCATCGGCTTTGCGTACCATATCGCCCTGCCACTGCACCAGATATTCTTCCGCTGCCTGATCATACCCTTTGATGTCCGCCATAATGCGGAATACCGGTTCGGTACCGGAACCGCGCATCCAGATAAAGGCAATCGGCGTATGGCTTGCATTATAGAACTGCACTTTGAAACCGCCCTTTGCGGAAACCCCAAAATCCCTGAGATTTTCTGAGCAAACCGTTCCATTATACGCAAATACTTTACAGGCTGCTATACCGAACCGGTCTTTCAGCAGCTGTTTTTTATCCGCCCATTCCTGCATAAAAATCTTTTGATAGGCCGATTTCAGTGCGATATGGTCGGTAGTATGGATATGCATCAGCGCCCGGGCTTCCTGCGTTGGGGTAGTCCAATAGCGGGGGAGCGTTGCGATAATATCCGCAAAGGTAAAATCTTTCCGGTATTTTGCCGTTTGTCCCGACCGCTCGCACCAGATACGGAACGGGCAGGAGCGGTCAGGCATATCCTTTATGAGCAGGAGCTTGCTGATTGCAAAGAGCGTATTCAGCGGATCACGCACGGCTGCGGGATATGTGATATTCCCTCCGTTGGAGCCTTCACCGAGTATCCGCACTTTGTAACCGTACCGGCGCGCATCTTCCGCTCGGTTTACTACATTGGCTTCGCCTACCTCCGCATAAAACACTTCCGCATCTAAGGCTTTTGCGATTTCGTTAATGCGGAGAGAGGTCGGCCCGTTGATGGTAACCGCAAGCGGCGCGTTGATGGTACCGCTGTAGTGCAGATAACTCAGTTCTGCGATGACCGAAAGGGCAAAGACTTCCTGCGCTTCAAGGATCAGCGCTTTTTGCTGCGCCTCATCCCAGTAGATGATATTGCCGCGGTCTCCGTCGCAGTCGGGCATATAGCCGAACAACATATTCTCCGCCTGTGCGGGATTGCTCCGGTGCAGTTCTTCGATCTTGGCGGCACAGGTTACAAGGTTTCCCCCTTCGGGAACAATATCGTGGACGATATTTCCGGCCTGTTCCGCAATACCGACAAGCTGCATACCGAGCTTTTCAAAGAAAGCTCGGTCAACCGAAGCGGCGCGGGCGCTGCCGTTAAAGTCTGCAACCAGCGTAAACGGCTTCCCTGCTTTTGCAAGCTCGGTGCATTGAGTGCAAATGCCGTCAAAGAACCGTGCTTGTTCCGCCGAGTCTTTTGAATCGGCAATTACTTCCTGTAAAAAGTTTTGATAAGCGGTAAGCGCCGCTTGTTTGTGCGCTGCCTCCGCTTCAAACACCGCTTGCACCGGTGCCGGGGCGGTCTGTTTGCGCAAGACAGCTGCGGTATCTTGGCGGGCAGCGGCGCATTTTTGTGTGAATAAAGAGATCAACCGCGCGGATTGACTTCCGTCCAGTACGCCGCCGGTATCCAACCCGAACTTAAAGCCGTTATGCCCGATGGGATTATGGCTTGCGGAAATATACATGAAAGCCGCCCCTGTGGAGCGTGCATAGGCCATAATCTCCGGCGCCGCTGCTATCCCAACCGATTGTACCGCTAGTGCAGCCGAGCTTGTTGCCGCAGAAGTATTCCCAGCGGCTGTTACTATGGGCGCATCCGAACTTGTTATCGCGGACGCAGCGGCAAACGCCGTTACAGCCTCTTTTAAGAGTGCGGCTCCCGTGGGGCGGCTGTCCCGCGCTATGACTACCGTACGAATCGCCGGAAACTCCGCCTGTAAAAATTCTGCAAAAGCTTGGGCGGCAAAGAAAACAATATCGCGGTCGGGGGCGGAAATCTCCGGCGCTCCGTCGTTTTCGCTTCCGGATTGAGCAAATACTTTGCGCCAGCCCGACGCCGATAGAATCATCTTTTCAAATGCATGCTGTAATTCAGGGTATGCTGTATTCATTGATATTCTCTCGTATCGAAATCCATTAACCGGAAACCTCTAAAAACTACAGCTTTTAGAGGTTCCGCTTCGCTTTAATGTGCCTTTAAAAACGCCTTGTAGGCACGGTACGCCATTAAAAGGTCTACTTTGCTGATCAATTCGATGGGGGCATGCATCGACAATACCGGCACTCCGCAGTCTACGACTTCCGTTCCGTACTTAGCAAGGATGTAGGCAATCGTGCCTCCTCCTCCGGCGTCGGTCATGCCGAGTTCCGCTGTCTGCCAGACAACATTGTTGGTATCGAATAAATGCCTGATCTTTTGGAGATATTCGGCGTTTGCGTCATTTGAGCCGCCCTTGCCGCCGGAGCCGGTGTATTTATTGATGCAGATACCGTTGCCGATAAACGCCGAATTGAGCTTTTCAAATACGGACGTAAACGCGGGGTCATAACCGGCGGATACATCGGCAGACAGCATACAGGAATTGGCAAATGCGCGGCGCACGCCTAAATCGCAAGGAGCTTTTTGCAGGGCGGCAATCTCCGCAACCATATTTTCAAAGTAGAGTGCCGTCATGCCGGTATTACCGACCGAACCGATCTCTTCTTTATCGGCAAAGAGGGCGACGGCGGTCTTTGCAGGAGTGCCCGAAACTTCGAGCATCGCTTTCAGTGTAGTATAGGCACATACGCGGTCGTCGTGGCCGTGCCCTGCAATCATCGAGTTATCAAGCCCGACATTCCGCGCCTTTCCTGCGGGGACAATCTCAAGCTCCGCAACGCGGAAATCTTCTTCGGTAATGCCGTATTTTTGATTCAAGATTTTTAAGATATTTTCCTTAACCGGAGATGCCTTATCTCCTTTTTTATCCTCTTTAGATTTGTCTTTTTTCTTATCATCCGATTCATCCGGTGTTGCCGGTTTCATATTCCCGACCAGCACGTTAAGCTGTTCGGCGGTAATGCCTTCCGCTAAGGTTTCCTGCAGCTGCTTTTTTGAAAGGTGAATGAGCAGGTCATTGATAAAGAGTACCGGATCGTTTTCATCTTCACCGATGCAGATTTCAACCTTCTTGCCTTCTTTTGTAAAAATGACCCCGTGAATAGCGAGCGGAATTGCAGTCCACTGATACTTTTTGATGCCGCCGTAATAGTGAGTCTTTAAAAACACGAGGTTGGAATCTTCATAGAGCGGCATCTGTTTGACGTCGAGACGCGGGCTGTCGATATGAGCGCCGACGATATTCATCCCCTGCATGATATCCTCGCCGAGCACCATCATCACAACGGACTTATCTTTATTGTTGAGATATACCTTTGTACCCACCGGCGCTTTTCCGCTCTTTATCACTTCTTCGAGCGGTTTAAAACCGGCTTCCTTGGCCTGCCGTATAATTTGAGCGGCGCATTCGCG
>CAJPTT010000304.1 GCA_905373565.1 uncultured Treponema sp.
ATGATTGCCCACCGCCTTTCCTCTGTCGTGAACGCCGATAAAATCTGCGTCATCGATGAAGGCAGGGTTGCCGAAACGGGAACGCATGCCGAGCTGCTCGAACGCAAAGGTCTTTATGCCGGCATGTGGGACAATTTCCAAAAAGGCATTGAGTGGAAGGTTTAAGGAGTAACACGTATGGATAAAGAGCAACAAAAAGAGTTTATTTTGAACGGGAACTTGTGGAAGGTTCTCTTTGATTTGTCGTGGCCTGCGGTCATTGCGATGGTTTTAATCGGCATGAACAATATGGTCGATGCGATTTTTATCGGGCGGTTTGTAGAAAACGCTAAGGCGGCAGTTGCAGGAATTTCGCTTGCATACCCGTTGACAATGATTGCGCTGGGCTTAGGCTCTCTCATCGGCGTGGGGGCGGGTTCTCTTTTAAGTATCGTACTCGGTGCAAAGGACGAGGAAACACAAAAGAAGCTCATCGGCAACGTGCATTATTTAACCGTCGTCATCAGCATAGCCGTAACGGTGCTCGGTGTACTGTTTACCGATAAGCTATTATACATTATGGGCGGAAGGGGCGATGCCCTTATCCAAGGAACCGCCTATTTAAAAACCGCCTTTTACGGCTCATTTTTTTGGATTTACGGCTTGGGTGCAAATATGATTGTGCGTGCCGAAGGTAAGATGAAAACCGCTGCCGTGATTATGGCAATCGGTCTTGTAGTCAATGCGGCAGCAAACTATGTGCTCATCGTGCTTTTGGGTATGGGAGTTACGGGGGCGGCAATCGGCACAAACATCGGTATGGCGGTGTACTCGCTTGCGGGCATTATCTATTTTGCAAGCGGAAAGACTTCGTTTCACTGTAAAGCCTTTTCGATTAATCGCGACGGAAAAATCGTCAAGCAGATTATTTCGATGGGAATGCCGAGCCTTATTATGAATGTGATGTTCATTATATCGGGAGCCTTTGTGTTTAACGCCCTTGAAGCAACCGGCGGAGAAGAGGCGGTTGCCCTGTACGGGGTAGCGTTCCGCTATTTCAACTTTTTGCTCACGCCCATTTACGGTCTTATGCGTGCCTTGCAGCCGGTTACCGGTATCAATTTTGGAGCAGGGCGCAATGATCGGGTGATACAAAGTTTTAAGCGGTTTTGGCTTACCGCAACGGCTCTGATTGTTCCGTTTTGGCTTTTTTTGATGAGTATCCCTGAAGGTGCAATTCATCTTATGCTCAAAGAGATTACCGTTACGCCGGAACATATCCGGTTCTTTAGGGTCTTTGTACTGGTGCTGCCCCTTATGCCTGCGGTCTTTATGGGTATGACCTTTTTCCCGTCCATCAACAAAGGCTCGGTTGCCTCTGTTATTGCAATCTTGCGGCAAGTGCTTTTGTATATTCCGGCAATGCTGATTGTTCCGCGCTTTTTCGGTCTTGCAGGTATTTACTATGCTATCTTTTGTATCGAAATCCTTTGTATAGCGGGAATGCTCGTTATGGTAAAGCGGGAATTCCGTTTGCTGCGTACCGGCGTTACCAAGTGGCAAGCGGTACAGGCTCAGTAACCGTATGGACGGCGGCGGTCACGAGTTTTGCATAGCTGCCCCTCGCTTGTGGTATTATACGACACTTACCGCAATTTTGTGCGGCGACTTGCGCCGTTTTAACTTTACTCTTATAATTACGCTATGCCGATTCAAATAATAACCGGCGATATTACGCAAATAAAAGCCGACGCAATCGTAAACGCGGCAAACAACACACTGCTCGGAGGCGGCGGAGTTGACGGCGCCATACATAAAGCCGCAGGTCCGCTTCTTTTGGAAGAATGCAAAAAACTGAACGGCTGCAAAACCGGCGAAGCGAAAATTACGGGCGCATACAATTTGCCCGCGCGCTACGTCATTCATACGGTCGGACCCGTTTATTCGGACGGCAAAAGCGGCGAGCCGGAACTGCTTGCTTCGTGCTACCGCGAAGCGTTGCGGCTGGCACTTGAACACAACTGTACATCGATTGCTTTTCCCTGTATAAGCACGGGCGTTTACGGATACCCGAAAAAAGAAGCCGCCGAAATCGCCCTGTGCGAAATCAGAACCTTTTTAAATACACACGACGATTATATGCACGTAATTGTCGTTTGTTTTAACGACGAAACGCGTAACATCTATAAAGAAATATGGGCCGACTATTGAATGAACGGATTAAAACACGAATTAAATACGCGTGAAAAAATTCTATATGCGGCAAAGCAGGAATTTTTAGACAAAGACTTTGCCGGCACAAACGTACGCACCGTTGCGCAAAAAGTCGGCGTAACGACGGATGCTTTGTACAATCTTTTTAAAAATAAAAACGGCATTTTCGAAGCTCTTGTCGACGGCGTTAAAATGTCGCGCCGCATAAAGTTTTTTATTCACGTTTCGGGTTCAATGATGTAAACAGCAGGAAACACTATGGATTACCTAAACCACCTCTACGGCCGCGACATAAAAGCTGTCAAAAAATTACAACACGGGATAGTGCACACCGTCAAAACGCCGAACGGAATGTGCTATGTTACATCGTACCGTATCTTTCCCGGTGTAAACGTTATGTTTAACGATATCCACACCGACACATTGGCTTCACCTGTCACATCGGCTCTACCCAATAATAATATCAAACAGTACGAACTGAACCATTGCAGAGAAGGCGCATTTGAATCGATATTAAAAGACGGAACACAGGTCAGCATAAATGCCGGTGACTTTGCAATCAATCCTTTAGAAAACTATTCGCAACATTCGCTCTTTCCGATACGGCATTATCATGGCATTACCGTTTATATTATTCCGGCGGAATTGGGAGAAGAAGCCCGCACCTTGCAGCAGTATTTTTGTATCGATTATGGAATTATTTTAGAGCACCTGTGCAGAAACGGTACTCTCTTTTTAAAACGAGCAACACCCGAACTTGATCACATATTTCATGAAATGTATCACGTACCGGAGGAAATTGCCGTTCCGTATTTAAAAGTAAAAATACAGGAATTGTTTTTGTATTTAAGCATATTAAAAAGCGGCATCGATTTTATCAAACGCCTCCATCAGTTTGTCATAAAAAACTCAAATAAAAACTACAGTTATGCGCAGCTTTCCGCCGTCTTTCATATTAAAACGACAACAATGAAAACCTGCTATAAATCGGTTTATGGAACAACCATTCACGAAACCGTCAAATATGCGCGGCTTCAAAAAGCAATCGATCTCCTTAAAAACTCCTCCGCAAACATTACGGAAATTGCTTTGGAAATCGGCTACTCAAGCCATGCAAAATTTTCGGAAGCCTTTAAGC
>CAJPTT010000305.1 GCA_905373565.1 uncultured Treponema sp.
ACTTCCCATAAAAGGAAATGATGAAATAGCTGAACTATCACAGTATTTTAATGAAACAATCGAAAAGATCGGCTTATCCGTCAAAATCGTCGGCACAAACACCGCCGATATGACCGACATAGGTACCGAGCTTGTAAGCAACATGAGTGAAACGGCAAGTGCTGTCCGGCAAATCAACACAAACATCGAGGGTGTAAAGCAACAGGCACTTACCCAGGCAGCAAGTGTTACCGAAACAGCCGCAACGGTAGAAGAAATTATCCGCACTATCAAGCGGCTCAATAGCAGCATCGAAAATCAGGCTGCTTCTGTCGCTCAATCTTCTTCTGCCGTAGAACAGATGGTTGCAAATATTACCTCTATCACCCATACCCTCGATACGACCAATGAAGTGATTAAAAATCTTGCAACGGCAACTGCCGATGGAAAAGAAACGATAACCGGCTCTACAGCAGTAACACAAAAGATATCCGAAGAATCAGGGAGCTTACTTGAAGCAAGTAATGTTATTCAGCATATTGCGAGTCAAACGAATCTTTTAGCGATGAATGCGGCGATTGAAGCAGCACATGCCGGAGAAGCAGGCAAGGGTTTTGCTGTTGTTGCCGATGAAATCAGAAAGTTAGCCGAAGAATCGAGCGCACAGGGTAAAACCATTACCGCAACTCTTAAAATCTTATCAGGCGAAATAGACAGTCTGTCATTGTCATCAAAAACAGCCGGAGAAAAATTCAATGCTATTTTTACGCTTTCTGAACAGGTAAAGGATATGAGTAACCGGCTGATGGAAGCGATGCGGGAGCAGGAAAACGGCAGTCGCGAGGTACTGGAAGCGATTAAAACCATCAACACGGTAACGACAGAAGTGCAGGCAGGTTCCGCCGAAATGCTGCGGGGAGGTGAAGGAGTAGCTGAAGAAATGCGCAAACTCAATGACCTTACCCGTGTCATCGTCGGCAGCATGAACGAAATGGCTTCGGGAGCGGTGCAGATTAGTAATGCAGTGCAGGACGTAAACGAAATTACACAGAAAAATAAACGCAGCATTGAAAGTCTTGCTGTGGAAGTAGGAAAATTTAAGGTATAATGAGCATTGCCCTGTATTATGCGCCCTTTCGATTCATCCGATCGGGGTGCTCACCATACGGCGCATTTGCCAAAAGAAGCTTAAGCCGATTAAGCTGATTTACCTCGCTTGCACCGGGATCAAAGTCGATGGCGGATATTTGCGCATCGGGATACCGGCGGCGCAGTTCCTTAATCATCCCCTTGCCGGTAACGTGATTCGGCAGGCAGGCAAACGGCTGTAAACAAGCAATACTAACCACTCCCGACCTGATAAGTTCAACCATTTCGGCGGTTAGGAACCAGCCTTCACCTGCAACGTTACCTAAATCAAGCACTCCGTGAACACCTTTTGCAAGATTGTAAATCGATTCGGGCGCGGTAAAGCGGCGGCTTTTATTCAATGCTTTTTTCATTCCATTACGGTACCGCTCGATATACCAGATTGCTGCACGGTATTTGAACCGGTTAAAAGCGTTCGATTCCAGCGATGTTTCATAATAGATGCCGTCGAACAATGAATAGAAGAAAAAGTCCATCAAGTCGGGCATGACGCATTCGGCGCCTTCCCGCTCAATGGTACCGACAATATCGTTGTTGGCTGTCGGGTGAAATTTTACCAAAATTTCACCGACTACGCCGATTCGAGGTTTTTCCTCTTGAATAAGCGGCATCGTATCAAAGTCGTGTACAATATCACGTACAACTCTGCGATAATCCCGCCCGGTCATGTGTTTCAATTCGGTTTTTATCCTGTCTGCGTAGCGTCGGTAGAGCGCATTTGCTGCACCCTTTTCCTGCTCGTAGGGGCGGGTACGGTACAGTACGCGCATCAGTAAGTCTCCGAGGCAGAGCGCCTTTAGTGCGCGGTCTGCTAAACCGAATGTCGGTTTAAAGCCGGAGTTTTTTTCAATCTGCTGTGCGCTTAACCCGATTACGGGAATATAGCCCAAGCCCGCATCTTCCAATGCCCGCCGGATAAACCCGATGTAGTTTGTCGCACGGCACCCGCCGCCTGTCTGCGTGATGATGAGCGCCGTCGCATTGAGGTCGTATTTACCCGACTGCAGCGCTGCAATCATCTGCCCCGCGACGATAATGGCGGGATAGCAGGCATCGTTGTTCACATACCGTAATCCGCAGTCGATTGCCTGAGGATCGGTATCCGGCAATATGATAAGATTAATGCCTGAATGTTGAAACGCTGCCTCCAATAAGTCAAAGTGAATGGGAGCCATCTGCGGCGCAAGGACGGTATACCGTTTGCTCATATCTTCGGTAAATTCAACCCGTTTAAAGCCGCGGTATCCCGGCGCCTTGACGGGCGTGCCTTTGCTGCGCTCGCGGATAGCGGCGAGTAAACTGCGGATACGGATACGTACGGCGCCGAGGTTTGAACCTTCATCAATTTTGAGCAAGGTATACATTTTTCCCCGCGCTTCGATAATTTCCTGCACTTGGTCGGCGGTTACCGCATCCAGACCGCAGCCGAAGCTGGTCAGCTGAATAAGTGCGAGGTTATCCTGCCGTGCGGTAAATTCGGCGGCGCGGTACAGCCGGTTGTGATACACCCACTGGTCTACAACCCGAAGCGGGCGGGGCAGTTTGCCCAAATGGGCAACGGAATCCTCGGTTAATACGGCAAGTCCCAAGCCCGTCAACAGTTCGGGAATTCCGTGATTGATTTCCGGATCAAGATGGTACGGCCGCCCGGCAAGTACAATGCCGATAAGCCCCTGTTCTTTTATTTTTCGGAGCGCCGCCTCTCCTTGGAACCGGGTCTCTTTTTTTACCGCTTCCGCTTCTTCTTTTGCCTTCTGCACGGCAGCACGGATTTCGGCAAGCGGAATATCCCAGTATTTATTGAGTTCTTCGTGGAGCCGCTCTCCGAGCCGTTTGTCATTATAGAGCGGTAAAAACGGATTGAGAAAACGGATATGCTTGTCCTGCCTCAGCGTGTCGATGTTGTTTTTGAGGACTTCGGGATAGCTCGTTACGACGGGGCAGTTAAAATGGTTGTTTGCCTGAGGGTCTTCCTTCATTTCATACGGAATACAGGGATAGAAAATCGTTGTAATGCCTGCTTTTAAGAGCGCTTCGATATGTCCGTGAGAAATTTTGCCGGGATAACACACCGATTCAGACGGGATAGATTCCAATCCCATTTCATAGAGCTTGCGGGAGGAACGCTGCGACAATTTTACCGAAAATTTCAGTTCAGTTAAAAGTGTGAACC
>CAJPTT010000306.1 GCA_905373565.1 uncultured Treponema sp.
TTTTAAGGGATTGGGAGAAATAAGCCCGAGCGAATTCGGTCAGTTTATCGGAAAAGATATCCGCCTGTTACCGGTCAGCATTCAGACCGTGAAAAAAATCCCGGGCGTTCTTGAGTTTTATATGGGAAAAAACACCCCCGAACGCAAAGCCTTTATTATGAAAAATCTTCTTGCGGAAGTCGATGCGTAGAACGATCGATTTTGCTCAACACTCAAAAAGAACTTGAAGCAAATTTTCAACCTGAAATACGGGCGCACGGCAAAACCTAACGACGGATTCAGGGTAAAGAGCCGGACGCTTGATGGTACGCGGATTCAACGCTATCGACAATACCGCCGCCGAGTACCCTACTCCCGCAATAAAATACAGCGGCTTGCCCGCGCGCAACCGCCCGTTCGGGTTCGGTAAAAACGATGCGGACTCGGCTGGCGCCGGCCGGTTCAATACGGGCTTTTTTCAGCTGTTGTCGGTATCGTGTTTTAACCTCTGCGCAAAAAGGCTCCTGCGGCATCTCGGCAATCCGGTTTACTTCCCGCACCGAACAGGCGGCGGCGAGAAGGGAATCCCCCACACCGACGGTAACCGTATTATGCTCTGCCGATTTTTCAACCACGTAAATCGGATAGCCGAACGGCAGGGCAAGTCCCCGCCGCTGCCCGATGGTATAGCGGTGCAAGCCGCGGTGCGTGCCGACCTTGGCGCCGTTGATGTCGATAAAATCTCCTTCGGGAAACGCATCGGGCGCCAATGCTTCGATCACTGCCGTGTAGTCGCCGTCCGGTACAAAGCAAATATCTTGGCTGTCACTCTTATGCGCATTGACCAACCCTGCCTTTTCCGCAATGAGGCGAACCTCCGGCTTCGTCAATTCTGCAAGCGGGAAAAACGTTCTGCTGAGCTGCTCTTGGCTCAACAAGGCCAAAAAATAGCTTTGATCTTTTTGCGCATCAGCCCCCCGCTCCAGCACATACCGGCCGGACGGCTCCTGAAACACCTTGGCATAATGGCCGGTCGCAATAGCATCGCAACCTTCCCGTAAAGCCTGTTCCAAAAGCAGGCCGAATTTAATCTGCTTATTACAGATGTAACACGGGTTCGGCGTTTCTCCGCTGCGGTAGCTTTGAATAAAATAATCGATAATCCGCTGTTGAAATTCGACGCGGAAATCGTAAACACGGTGCGGAATACCGAGAATCCGCGCTGCTTGCGCCGCTTCTTCAATAATTCGCTCGGTTTGTTCCTTCACGGCAGAGGTTTGTTCATTCAGCAAGCGGAGCGTAACGCCGCACACGTCATGCCCCTCTTCTATCAAAAGCTTTGCGGCAACGCCGGAATCTACCCCTCCGCTTAAACCTACTGCAATTTTCACTTTTTTATTGCACTCCGCAATGACAGCGCTTTACCGTCTGCGAGCACAACCGCTTCCAACTGTTTATAGGTATGAGCGGGAAATTGAGCCGGTACGCTTAAAGCGCTGCCGATATAAATCACTTCGACGGTTTTCGTTTCCTTCTCTTCCGTATCGCGATTTGCTGCGGTGACTCTCACGATAAGCGGCAGTGCATAGTCATCACTTTGTTCCGTGGCTTCGAACGAAACATTCACATAGAGATATTCCTGTTGGGTCAAGTATTCCAATTTGACCGGAACCCCCTGAATTTTTCCCGACTGTCGGCCGGTGTTTAACAGAAAGGATAAAAACGTCAGGGCAAAAACGGCAACAATGGCGAACAGTACTGAACGAGAGGAACGTGTTGCGGTAAGGCTTTTAAGGAGGCTGATTCTTTTAATGTAGTCGGGCTCGTACATCTGCTGTACCGCTTCCGGCGCACGTTTTAAGCGCTCGTTTCGGTCATAGCGGAGATATGAACCGCCCTCGCTCCATGAATCCGATTGATCATTCATTTTTTGACGCTCCGGTAATTTCGTTCGTCTTCCACCAAACAATATCCGCCTGCTTATCTCCGGCGAGGATAGCTGATAAGATGCCGTCGGAAGAAAGATGGAAAGCGTTATACACCAGCTCTTCTAAGGAAACGGACAATGTCCGTGTATAGATTTTATTGGAATGTAAATCGATCAATTCAAGAATATATCCGTCGGTGCGCGGCGTTGTTAAAAAACACCAATTATTCGCCGTTACACCCAGTAGCCCATACACCTTCTTAACATGGCGAACTCCGGAATGAGTATCTTCCGTATCCTCATACGGCGCAATATCCACCGTCCGTTCATACCGCCTATTCTCAATATTGAATATATACAAGCAGCTTTTATCGTAACTGATCCCTGCGCTCACATTGGTCTCCGCATCGATATCTTCACGGTAATAATCAACTTTAATATACAGCTTCTTCGCGGTAACATCGGGAACCGCTTTATCAAGGCTCGAAAATACTTTTACATCGTTGGTATAAGGTGACGGTAATCCGCTAAATACAATGGGAATTTTGTATAGCAAACTGCCGGTATTGTCATACCAATATACTCTCATACCGGTTGCAGTTCTGCATACGACAATCAGACCGTTATTGGAATCCGTGTACAATCCTTCGATAGGCGGAAAGGGAGTTCCGCCGGCCCCTTCCTGCCCGACGGTATCGACAAATTCCCCTGCCTCATTAAAATGAATCACCGTATCGTGCAACGCAAGGTTTTCCGTTTGATCATACTCGATACGTTCCTCATTAACCGTATCGACGACAAAAAGATGCTTACTCGGCGTTACGGCAAGATAGGCCGGATGATTAAGCGGATACGGCACGGCGCGGCGAGTCATAATTTTATCCGCTTGATCGGCGTCGATAAATGTCGGGCGGGGATTCTTTTCGGGATTATAATACAGCGCAAGCAAATCACCGAAAGACGTCAATTTCATAATTTTTCCCGCGCCTGAATTGCTTAAGTAAAAAATCCCGTCATCCATGACCAACTGACTGTCGGGACGGACATACGGACTTGCCAGCTGAAATAAATCGAGCTGATCTTCAAAATTTCCGTATTTAATTGAAAAAAGTTGTTTGCGCTCCAAGTTCCCCGTTTTTTCTTTCCCACACGAAACGGCACAAAGAGAAACAACGGCACACAAGAAAATACAAAGCCCTTTAACAAAATGACTGCGGTGATACATTACAATAATCCGGTTCCTTACGGCATCTCCTAAAAACTCAAAGGAGATTTGTTTCGTATCCTTTGGAATAGAAGATACCGCATCAGCAAAGCTGTTTATTTGAGCACTTCGGCGATGCCTGATACAAGACCTGCCATATTTTGAATATCCGCAGGGATAATAATT
>CAJPTT010000307.1 GCA_905373565.1 uncultured Treponema sp.
GTTGTGCTTACTCACGGGCACTATGATCACTGCGGGCTGTTGCCGCTGTTGGGGATACATGGGTTTACCGGCAATATCTATGCGACGCCCGCGTCACGGGATATCGCCAACCTTGTACTGATGGATTCCGCTCGTATACAGGCACGGGATGCCGAATATCTCCAAAAACAGGCAATCAAAAAACACGAAAAATTCGACTGGAAACCGCTTTTTACCGAAGAAGATGCCGTGCAAACCATCAATCAATTTGTAACGGTCTCGTATCATCGTCCAGTATGGATTGGCCCGAATGTGCAGCTTGAATTTTATGATGCGGGGCACATTCTCGGTTCCGCAATAGCCTTTATCACGGCAAAAGATTCTGCCGGTAAGACCGTCAAAATTGCATTTACCGGAGACCTCGGCAGAAAGAATAAATCGATTATCCGCGACCCCGATATTATTCCGAATACCGATTACATCGTGATGGAAAGCACCTACGGAAACCGTCGGCACGAGGATATTCACAATGCGATGGAGATACTGGAACATGCGGTTAACGATGCGGTAAAAACGCATGGAAAAATTATCATCCCCGCCTTTGCCGTTGAGCGGACGCAGGAACTTATCTATTATTTTCATCTGCTGACGGATCAAAAAAAGATTCCGCAGATTCCCATCTATGTCGACTCACCCATGGCGGTCAACGCAACGACCATCTTTCAAGTGCATCCCGAATGCTTCGATCACGAAACACAGGAAGCCTTTGTCAAACACCACAAAAACCCGTTCGGTTTTAATGCGCTCAAGTTTATTACGAGCGTCGATGAATCCAAAGCCCTTAACGCGATGGAAGAGCCGATGGTTATTATCAGTGCGGACGGCATGTGTGAATTCGGCCGCATTACGCATCATCTTGCAAATAATATTTCAAAGCCTTCGACAAAAATCATGCTGGTCGGCTATATGGCGGAGAATACGCTTGGCAGGCGGCTGATGAACCGTGAACCGGAGGTAAAGATATTCGGAGAGTGGCATCAAGTTCGCGCCGAAATTCTTCAGATTAATGCGTTCAGCGCCCATGCCGATTATGTCGAAATGGTCGAATGGCTCGATAGTCTCGATACCGGAAGCTTGAAAAAGCTATTGATGGTACACGGCGAGCCGGATGCGCAGAGCTTTTTGCAGGCGTATTTACAGGAACACCGCTATGAATCGCATATTATGAGATATGGCGATGTGATAGAGTTATAGTGATGTGATAGAGTTATAGTGATGCAGATTATTACCGGTTTTCATGCGATTGAAGAATTACTGCGCTCGGTCGAGGCTCAGCTGGAGAAAAAAAATTCTGCAACAAAAAGCTTCGTAGTAAATAATTTGGAAGCGGAAAAAAAGATTGTCGGTAGTGGAAAAGCTGCTGTTAGTGGTAAGGTTGTTGGCAGTGGAAAGGCTGCTACCGGTGGAAAGGCATCTTTTCTGCGGCTCAAGATTCTCTACGCCAAACAGGGGCCGCGCGTAAAAAAGATTCTTGCACAGGCGGAAAAGCTTTCACTTCCGATAGAGCGGCGAACCGATGCCGAACTCGATAAGTTGACTGCACCATTGCCCGAATACCTGCAAAATCACCGCGGGATTATCTTGATCGATGAACGTCCGCAGGAACAGGCGCCGAAGCTTTCCGCCGATGCGCTGCTCGCCGCGCTTACTTCCCTGCAAAAAGCCTTTGTCGTCGTCCTCGATTCAATTACCGACCCTCACAATACCGGCGCCATTATCCGAAGCGCCGACCAATTCGCCGTTGACGCCGTTGTGCTGCCCGAACGGAGATCCGCCGGAGACTTTCAGACGGTCAGTAAGATCAGCGCGGGGGCGGCGGCGTGGGTGCCGCTTTTATACACGGCGAATTTAGTGCGGACGGTAGAAGAGCTTAAACGCAACGGCTTCTGGGTATTCGGCGCCGACGCCCAAGGCGACCCGCTTCCGCACACCAAGTTCCCCGACAAAACGATACTGATTATGGGCAGTGAAGGGTCGGGCATCAGCCGCTTGTTAAAAGCCTCCTGCGATTCTTTTACGGCAATCCCCACCTCCGGCAAGCTTGACAGTTTAAATGTCTCGGTCGCCGCCGGTATCCTGATGTACGAGGTACGCCGGCAACAGAACGGGTAGGGGAGTGTCCTATTCCCGCCGGAGTTCGGAAAGCGCGGAACAAAATAGGGTACCGGCCTGTGCTACGTTAAGGCTTTCGATTGCTCCGCTGCCGCTGATTTTAACCAGTACATCGCAGAGCTTTTTCGCTTCGGCGGAAATCCCGTGCTCCTCGTTCCCGAGCACTACTACAACCGCCTCGTCCGCGTGTACTATCGACGGAATGTCTTTTAAGCTGCGGTATGCACGATGATCGGCTCCTATTCGTACTAAGTATCCGCTGCACATCTTTAAAAAATGCTCGGCGGATGCAGTTGTATGAAGGGTGATAAACTCCATGCCTCCTTGGGCAATCCGGTAGGCGCTCGGTGTCAGCTGTGCTTGTGCGTCCTCTCCGCTTATTACGATATGTTCGATGCCGAAAAACGCTGCGCTGCGGATAATTGCGCCGAGGTTGTTGGCGTTACCGATTCGGTCGCAGAGTAGCACTGCACTCTTTTCGGCCTCCCATCGTTTAATCCGTTCCGTCGTTACGGCAGCGATGCGAGGTTCTTCAATCATAGCGACAACGCCCTGATGGTGAACGGATCCGCACAGCTTTTCCAATTCCGCATCCGACTGCACCAGCCGATAGAGCCGTTTTCGCTGCGCAAGGTATTTACAAAGGGTTCCGAATGTCCGAGCCCTGCTTCCGGTAAAAAAAAGTCTTGAAATGTTTTCGGGATGTTCGGCGGCGAGCGCTTTTACCGCTTCAAACCCGCACACCGCCAATTCTTTTTGATGTGATTCACTCATAGTGCACGTTACGGCAAGGCAACCGCAAAAATAGATACGGCTGCCTTGTTACACCTTTTATGTTTTTACTTTGAAGCTTTTTTACGAGTGAGCTTGTGCCCTTCGTTTTCCGCCTTTTCCAATTCCGCCTGCGCAATTGACAAGAGTGCGATAGGTACCGAATAAGATGAACAGGAAACGTAATTCAAGCCTGCCTTCATACAGAAAGGGATGTTCTCCGGCCGAGCGCCCTGTTCTCCGCAAAGTCCGAGTTTAATATCGGGGCGGGTAAGCTTGCCTCGTTCAATTGCAATACTGATAAGCTCCCGCACACCCGGATTCAAAATTGCGAAAGGATTACCGTCGATTAAATCGTACAGCGTATAAT
>CAJPTT010000308.1 GCA_905373565.1 uncultured Treponema sp.
TCCCTTCCACCATAACATTACTTTACTATACTTTTCTTTCATGCTGAAGCCCTGGGTTCCCAAAAGGCATTTATTGACTTTTCGCTGAATAATGACGATATTTAAAGCTATGAATTCAGATACTTCAAAGACTTTAGATACACCGAATACCGTTGATAATATATCAACTCCGAAAGAAGAAAAGGCGGTTATTCCAATCGAAGAACTTTTGCCTAAAAAAATCAATCTTATTCCGCTGAATGGCCGGCCTATTTATCCGGGGATTTTTACCCCGCTGCTACTCAACGATGCAGACGACATCCGCTCCGTCGAAGAAGCGTACGGCAGCACCGGTTTTATCGGCCTTTCGCTGTTAAAAAACGAGACGGAAGATCCGGGAGCCTCTGATGTACATCAAATCGGAGCTGCGGCGCGGATTATCAAAAAAATCAACCTGCCTGACGGCGGTATCAATATTCTTATTTCAACCTTGAAACGATTCAAAATCCGCAAAGTTGTCAACGAGAAAAAACCGATTGTCGTAGCGGTTCAGTACCTCGAAGATGAGGAAGAAAATACGGTTGAGGTAAAGGCGATGCTCCGCGGACTGATCGGGGAGATGAAAGAACTTTCCGAAAACAATCCGCTTTTTACGGAAGAGATGCGGCTCAACATCGTCAACATCGACCATCCGGGAAAGATTGCGGACTTTACTGCCAGCATTTTAAACATCCCGAAAGAGGATCAGCAAAAAATATTGGAAACTATCAACGTCCGTGAACGGATGGAAAAAGTCTTTGTTCATATCAAAAAAGAAAAAGAGCTGCTCGATGTTCAGCGGAAGATTCAGGCCGATCTGAATACGCGGATTGAAAAAAATCAGCGCGAATACTTTTTGCATGAAGAGCTCAAAAGTATCAAAAAAGAGCTGGGACTCAGCTCCGATCCCAAGGATGCCGATGAAGAGAAATTCCGCAAGCTGATCGACTCATTCCATTTTGAAGGTGAAGTAAAAGAGACGATAGAAGCTGAGTTTGAAAAATTCAAGTTCCTTGAGCCGAATTCGCCTGAGTACATTGTCGGACGAAATTATCTTGAAACCGCGCTGACACTCCCGTGGAATCCTCCCGAACCGGAAGCGTATAATATAGAAGAAGCGAAAAAAGTTTTGGATACGGATCATTACGGGCTGGAGGATGTAAAGAAGCGGATTATCGAATACCTTGCGGTACGGAAGCGATACGAAGGGTTCGATTGTTTTATTGGTTGGGCCGCCCGGTGTCGGTAAAACGAGCGTCGGCAAGTCGATTGCCCGTGCGATGAATAAACCGTTTTTCCGGTTCTCGGTGGGCGGTATGCGGGATGAGGCTGAAATTAAAGGTCACCGCAGAACGTACATCGGCGCGATGCCCGGCAAGATTTTGCAGGGGTTAAAAATCGTGAAAACAAAGGCGCCGGTCTTTATGATTGACGAAATCGATAAGATGGGGCAAAGCTATCAGGGCGATCCTTCCAGCGCTTTGCTTGAAGTGCTCGACCCCGAACAGAATGTCTCGTTCCGCGACCACTACCTCGATCTGCCGTTTGACCTATCGCATATCGTATTTATCCTGACGGCGAACACGCTTGACGGTATTCCACGCCCGCTGCTCGACCGCGCCGAAGTTATTCAACTCGCGGGTTATATCGATTCGGAAAAGGTAGAAATCGCAAAGAACTACCTGCTGCCGAAAAGCCTTGAGAAAAACGGCTTAAAGAAAGCGCAGGTGAAATATTCCAAGCAGATACTGCTACATATTGCGAACGGCTATGCGCGGGAGGCGGGAGTACGCAACTTTGAAAAGAACCTCGATAAGCTCCACCGGAAGATCGCCGTTGAGCTGGTTACCGGTGAGCGCGGCGAAAAAGACGTGTTCGCGCCCGATACCGCCGAAATCGAAAAGATGCTCGGCAAACCCATCTTCCGCGACGACGATATCAAATACGCGAAAGTCCCCGGCACGGCAATCGGGCTTGCATGGACAAGCATGGGCGGCGATACGCTGTTGATAGAAGCCTTGCCGAATAAGGGCAAGGGGCAATTCCGCCTGACCGGTCAGATGGGCAATGTGATGAAGGAGTCCGCCTCGATTGCATGGACATGGGTGCGCCACTTTGCCGACGCACATGGCATTGCAAGCGTTAAATGGTTTGAAAGCCACGTTATCCACCTGCACATTCCGGAAGGCGCAACTCCCAAAGACGGCCCCTCCGCCGGCATCACGATGACCGTTGCGCTGCTTTCGCTGTTGTCCGGTAAAGTCATTAAACCGAAGCTCGCTATGACCGGCGAACTCTCACTGACCGGTCAGGTACTCCCGATCGGCGGCTTAAAAGAAAAAACCATCGCCGCCCGCCGCAACGGCATCAAGGAGATCATCATCCCCGCCGCGAATATCCGCGACCTCGAAAAAATCCCCGAGCACATAAAAAAAGGCATTCAGTTCCATCCTGTTACCAGAATGGAGGAGGTTATTCAACATGCCTTCTCCCACACCTTTTGAAATATACGACACATCTGCGTTGTCGCTTCACAAAAAACAGTCCTCGACGTACAGCAAGTACGCCTGCGGGTGTTTTTTGTGCGCTCCTAGCATCTGTATCGTCTATTTCAAAAGGCTTACGGAAGGGGTGCATCTACTTCGTGATGCACAAAAATAAATATTAAACGTTATCAGAACTGCCAAGGAGGGCAGTGGTTTCAAGCAGAAGCAAGTTTGCTCCTGCAAACTTGTAGCCCAAAAATGTACATGGATGTACATTTTTGGGCGAAGATGTCCGTGGTTCCAAGCAGCAGTGACGTTTTTGCTGGAAAAGCTCGCCGTTCGGGAATGTGCAAGGATGCACATTCGCCGAACAATGGTATCCATGCTAAAAAGTCTAAGCAACTACCTGCTGTACTGAGCCGTGAGGAAACGGCAAAGATAGTCTCTCTTTTGCCCAGGAATGACTGAGGTCTTTTTATCCGCCTGTTGGAATGTTGTTCTTACAAGGTGGTTGCAGTCGGTTTTCATGCCCTATCAACCGAAAATGTATCCTATTTAGTGAAGATAGATCTAATCTGGCTGTTGATGATATGCTCCGGTGTATATTATGGAAGAAAGATGTTATTGGTTTAAGTGTAGCAGTTTAGATTGAAAGCGTAAAATTTCCGTGATATAATAGTGAAGGGTTGAAAGGATGTTAGATTGACCCTGCGGGCAAAATACAAGGAGATATTATGACATCAATCAAAAAGTTTATAAAGGAATACTCG
>CAJPTT010000309.1 GCA_905373565.1 uncultured Treponema sp.
ATTTCCGCTATAAAGGAAATAGTTATACCCTTTTAGATTTGCCCGGAACATACAGCCTTTCAGCAAATTCGGAAGAAGAAGTTATTACACGACATAATATAATCGGGAAAGATATTGATATTGTGTTAGCTTTAGTAGACGCTTCGCAATTGGAAAGAAGTATGTTTTTGATTTCCGAAATTGTCGGTATCCGCCAGCCGACGGCAGTGCTGCTGAACATGATGGATATTGCAAAGGCGCAAGGAAGCGAAATTGATGTTAAACAGTTATCAGAGCTGTTAGGGGTACCCGTCTTGCCGATTGTCGCATCCCGCAATGAAGGGATTGACGCTTTATATACACTCCTCGATGAGGGGCATTTTGAGCAAGCGATATTAAAAGAAGACGCGCTGCAACAACAGTATGAAACGAAATTCGGTCATTCGTTTTTAGAACTTGAAACACTGTTAGCGCCGTTTCAAACAGGAACGTACAACAGTTTGTGGTTGGCTGCAAAATTGTTGGAAGGCGATAAAGAAATTATAGCGGATATTCAAAGCAAGGCGAATAACAATACGTGGAATAATATTCAAAGCATCATGCAGGAACAGCACAACGGACTTTTATCGTCGGCAGATTGCAAGTTTAACTGGCTGCATGCAATAACGGAAAAAGTGTTAATAAAGCGTACAGAGAAAGCCTCTCAATTAAATACGTTTGATAAACTCGCAACAAGTCCTTATGTAGGAAAAATACTGGCATTGGGCATTCTCGGGCTGGCAATATTTGCATCATTTAAAATAGGATATGCGCTTATGGGCGCCATGGGAAATGTATGGGGCATTGTGATGGGTTGGGCATATACGGCTATGGCGGCAATATATGCTCCGGCCTTTCTGACGAGTTTTATTTGTGATGCATTGATTACCAGTTTTTTCTACTCATTGATGATGGCATCGTTTGTATTGGGAATGATCATTGTCATGGGCTTAATTGAAGAAATCGGATATATGGCGCGGGTATCCTATGTTTTTGATCACGCGATGCAGCGGCTCGGCTTACACGGAAAAGCAATTATGTCTTTTCTATTGTGTTTCGGCTGTACGATTGCGGGAGTAACGGGAACCCGCGTACTTGATTCCGGAAAGCAACGTTTACTTGCTATTGCCACTTGTTGGGTTTTACCCTGCAGTGCAATGTGGGGTGTTATTTCGTTGCTCGGTTCCACTTTTTTCGGGAGCAATGCGGTATGGGTTATTCTCCTTTTGTGTGCAACAGCTTTTCTGTTTTTGATTGGTACCTCTGTTTTATTTTCCCGTTCGCTGAATACGCCTGATGATCGGACAGGGCTCATTATGGAACTCCCTCCGTATCATGCGCCGAATTTCAAAACTTTTTTACGGCAAAGTTGGACACGCCTTTTTGGTATTTTCAAAAAAGCAGTTGTAGTGATTATGGGTGTTACCGTGGTCTTTTGGCTGTTATCGTATACACCTGATGGTAACATCACCGGCAGCATAATATATAAGGTAGGAAAAACGATTGAACCGTTTACCATGCTGTTTGGGTTGAGCTGGGAATTGTTTATCGCCTTTCTCATTTCCGCTATCGGAAAAGAGAGTTCTTTAGGAGTGATAACAACGCTGTTTGCACAGCATACTGCGATGGGCAATGTGTATAATGCGGCATTTCTCGGTGCCGGATTAGCAACAGGTGATGTAGCGGCGAGTATGTTAGCAAGTATTTCCGCACCTCAGGCGCTCGCGTTTATGTTTGCTTTTTTCTTTAATGTGCCCTGTTTTATGACCGTCGCTGCAACGGTAGGCGAAGTACACAGTACGAAATGGACGCTTAGAATTGTATTGTATTATATGATTTCCGCACTGCTCTTAGCCGGAATTGTGTATAGAATTGCACTGCTTTTTTATTAAAGAAGTAGGGGCTTTCTTAAAAGAGTTTATTCGTGCAGATTTAATACCCGCCGTTCCTCGGCAGTGCTCTGCGTCGAGGGTGTTGATTTTGAGATTGCCCTGCTAATAGACCTGATACAATAACTATATTGTCAAACAGGTCTACGAGTACAAACATACAAACCGGAAGGAGTTCCATACAATGCTGCAAAACATAATGAATATTCTGAATAGCCCCGGTGTCATTTCTGTAGATATACTTGCTGAAAAGCTCAACTGCGATACGCAAAGCATTACCGCTGCCTTAGCTCTTCTTAAACAGATGGGCTATATTGAAGATATATATGAACAAAGATGTACCAACAACATGTGTTGTGCTAACGGAAAAAGCTGCCACTGCGGAACTTGCGGGAATTGCAGTACCGGCATGAACAAGATCAGCGGTCACATTTATTCAGTTAAAGTAAAGCCCGATTGATACCCGTTACCGGAAACCGCTATTGCAATACGGGCTGAGAAAACGACCTCTGCTCACACTGATTAAAAAACTGAGCATTATGCCGAGAAAAGTTCTTGACTTAGGTGGAGGTTCAGGAGCGCTCTTCATTCGATAGGGTATATTTTACGCTCTTCTTTTGACATTATACCCTAAAGGGTGCATATTACATATACAACAACTTCACAGGAGACCATATTTATATGAATAGAATAGCGGAATTCATTAAATCAAGTAGAAAATCCGCCGGTTTGACACAAGAAGATTTTGCGATGAGATCAGGTCTTGGACTTCGTTTTATCCGTGAATTGGAGCAAGGAAAAGAAACCGTACGCATGGATAAAGTGAATGTTGCATTGGCAATGTTCGGCATGGAGGCAATACCGGGTAAAAAAGATATAACTTCGGCGACATATAAATGAAAAACATATTCAGAACTGCATACGTCTATGTATATAACTCGATAAAAGACTATCCGCTCTGAGGTAAGATTACGATGGATGAAAAACAATATACGGATTTTTTTGACCCAGAGGTTCAAAGAATTTGTCGAAGAAGACGGCTGCTGCATCTACAAAGTGAAAAACAGCACCGGAGAAGGTGTCATTACACGATATGAAATTCTTCCCGGCATTATAACTTAAAGATTCTTCGGACAGCATAACAGAAATTGCTGCAAAAATAGGATATGATAATCCAAGCAAATTTTCCGAAGTTTTTAAAAAAGAGTTCGGAAAATTACCGTCGGGATTTAGAAAAGAGCATCTCTAAAAACTCAGGTAAGATTTTTAGAGATATCCTGCAGCAGAATGAGTGCGGTACTCCGACGGCAACACGCCTGCATATTTTTTAAATTGAACTGAAAAACTTCCCGCATTTTTGTAG
>CAJPTT010000310.1 GCA_905373565.1 uncultured Treponema sp.
CAATTATCCTATTATATATGAAAAACCTTGCTGTTTCAAGCATTTTTTTGCCGTATATAATCATGCCGTCAAAATTGCCTAAAACAAACCTTGAAAAACAGCTTTTAATCCACCAAGCACAGTAAAAGATCCATGTTCAGAAGACACCACAAATACAAGTCGTAAACCTACGATATAAACCGGATTAAAACACTTGACATACGTATTAAAAATACGCATTATCGAGTTATGACTGCAAAAGAAGCATTAAAGCTCTTAAAGCAAAACGGCTGGTATGTTTACGAAATAAAAGGCTCTCATTTTCAGCTCAAACATTCGGAAAAGCAAGGGAAAATAACCATTCCTCTGCATAGCGGTGATTTAAAGCAGGGGACTTTGAACAGTATTTTAAAGCAAGCAGGATTAAAATAGGAGATTATATATGCGTAAAATGACTTATTTAGCAGTTTTTGAACCGGCAGGAAACGGCGCCTATAGTGTCTATTTTCCGCATATCTTAGGCTGTATCAGTTATGGAAAAGATTTTCAAGAGGCGCAAACAATGGCGCGCGAAGCGCTTGAATTACATATATACGGTATGGAAAAAGACGGAGATGCATTACCGGTTGAAAATTTTTCCGATATACAAACGAATGCAGGCGATATAGTGTATGCAATTACTATTTATCCTGATTTTATCAAAAATCAAATGGATAATCGGCGCGTTAAAACTAATTGTACGATTCCGTATGCACTCAAGCGAAAAGCGGAAATACAAGGTATAAATTTTTCTCAAGTTTTGGAAACTTCGCTAAAAGCAATGGTGCAATAAAAACCGAACAACGAGAAAATGATATATTCTGCTTATATGGTGAGTATGTGAAGGCTCTCGATGATTATATTGATCAACTCAATGATAGATATACTGCCGGAGGTTTATATGAAAATCGGAATTAAAGGCGATATGAGCTTTACCGTTACAAAGGAAATGCTGGCAAGTCAGGACGGCGACGATACACTGGAAGTTTTTTCAACGCCGAACATGGTTTTAAAAATTGAAAGAACTGCAGCGCTCAGCGTACTGCCGTTTTTAGAAGAAGGATATACGATGGTCGGCGTAAAAGTCGATGTCGAGCACATTGCGGCAACCCTTGAAGGAATGAAAGTTTATGTCCATACCGAACTGATAGATATCAGCGAAAACGGGAAATTTTTGACTTTTAAAGCGGAAGTATCCAACGAACAAGGTATTATAGGCAGCGGTACCCACGTGCGCGCAATTGTCAACAAACAGCGTTTTATGGAAAGGCTCCGTGCTACAGTAAGCGAGGGGGTACATTAAGATTATCCTCTCGCTTACCATTCGGTAAAGTATTGAAACCGGCTATAAACTGTAGTGCGTCAATTCAGTCTGCACGCGCTGCACAACATAGTCGACAATTCCTTCAAGCGGGATATTCTCAGACTCCGTATCCGAGCGGAATTTAAACTCAATATTGGGCAGTTTTTTATCGCTGATAACAAGGCGAATAGGCAGGCCGATTAAATCCATATCCTTAAACTTGACACCGGGGCGCTCTACACGGTCATCCAGCAGAACTTCGATACCGCGCGCTGTAAGCTCATCATGCAGCTTATCGGCAGTCTCTTTCATTATCCCTTCATATTGAATAGGTACGATACCGACATGATACGGAGTAACGCTCATCGGCCAGATAATTCCATTATCATCGTGGTGCTCTTCGATAATCGATGCCAATGCGCGATCGATACCGATGCCGTAACATCCCATTAAAGGATGTTGCGCTTGACCGTTTTCATCAAGGTAGGTCATATTCATGCTGACGGTATACTTTGTGCCGAGCTTAAAGATATGTCCGAGTTCATTGCCTTTTTTGCTGTAAAACGGTGCACCGCACTGGGGGCAAAGATCACCCGCCTTTACGACTCGGACATCGCATACCATAGCGGGAGTAAAATCCCGTTTCGGTTCGACACGAATATAGTGCATATCTTTTTCCAACGCACCTGCAACGGCGTCATGCATCAGCATGACGCTTTCGTCAGCCAATACGGGCGCTTTGGTTAAGCCGACAGGTCCGGCGAATCCGACTACGGTACCCGTAATGTCTTCCACATCCGCATTGGAGGCGAGTTCAACCTCAGCCGCTTTGAGTACCGCCGTTAATTTTGCTTCGTTTACTTCCAAATCTCCGCGGATACACACTGCGACAAATTCGCTATCGATAACCTCGGAATCCTTTACATGATAGATTAGGGTTTTGATAAACGCTTTCGGCGAAGTGTGCAGGAAAGCAACCAGATCTTCTATCGTGCGAGCATCGGGGGTCGGCAGTTTAGTACATTTTTCCGACGTTTCGGATATTTCGGTATAGGGATCGGGAGCACAGGCAGCTTTTTCTTCATTTGCCGAATAGCGGCACTGCGGACAAAGGATGAGCGTGTCGTCTCCGATTGCAGATTCAACCATAAATTCTTCGGAGCCGCTGCCTCCCATAGAACCGGAATCCGCCCGCACCCGTATAATACTTAACCCGAAACGGCGGAATATCTTTTCGTATGCTTCGCCGAATGTACGGTAGGTTTTATCAAGACATTCAGCGTTCGTATGGAAAGAATAGGCATCTTTCATTGTAAATTCGCGGGCACGCATGAGTCCGTAGCGGGGACGAATTTCATCACGGTACTTTGTATTGATATGATACACCGAAAGCGGATAATCTTTGTACGAACCGAGCTCGTAGCGCATCAGAGCGGTGAACGATTCTTCATTTGTCGGACTGACAACGAGGTCTTGGCCGAGCCGGTTCTTCATCCTTAAAAGCCCGTCTCCCATGGTGTACCAACGCTTGGATTCTTGCCAAATTTCTCCCGGAGCGACAACCGAAGCCTTACACTCCAAACATCCGGTAGCGTCAATCTCTTCCCGTACGATATTTTCAACCTTTCTGAATACCCGTAAACCGAGCGGCAGATAATTAAAGAGCCCGTTTCCTAATCTGCGGATCATTCCGGCGCGTAATAATAATTGATGACTGATAACAACTGCTTCCGCAGGCGTTTCCCGTAATGTGGGAATAAACGTTTGAGATCTTTTCACACTATGCCTCACTATCTTAAACTAGAGTGGAAGCATATAGAATTTCTTTTTTTATGTAAAGTAGAGCGTAATAGAGGCTAACAGGGATTCCGCACGAATCAACAACCCCGACGCGAGCGTCGGGGCACAATGCTCAATGTTTCGCATTGTGTGTTCTAT
>CAJPTT010000311.1 GCA_905373565.1 uncultured Treponema sp.
CATGACAGTTCTGAAAATGTACATCCTTAGGGATTCCGCATTATAAAAAGCTAGAAACTTTTTCGCATCATTCCTTGAGAGTTTCTACTTCCTGCACAGTCAAGCCGGTTACCTGCACGATCTTCTGAACAGAATCACCAAATTGTTTTAACATTCGCGCTGTTTCGAAGGCTTTTTGCCGTGAGCCTTCAGCAAGCCCTCGTTCAACCCCCGCACTGAATTGTGTCTCTGAGATGGTCGTTATATCGCTTTTCAGCTTCATTCTTGACTCATACAGTTTCCGTTCTGTCGGCGATAAAGTTAATACGTCTATTTTTTCATTCAGCATTTGTAATACCGGTGACATCGTTGCTATCATCGCTCGCTCCTTTTTATCAGTTGCTCCTATAAAACGCAGCCAGTTAATAAGCTGACCTCGTTTCCCCTCCGTTTTCCCGTCTTCTTTTGCCCTTTTTGCTGCCTGTAAATCCAGAAAATGTATTTCAAGCACATCTGTCAGTATGGTATGCGCTGTCTTTTCTTGTAACAGGTACTCTGAGTGAATAGCGTCATTGAGCTTGAACCTGTCTGCAATAATATTGATTGCGATACATCTATGCAGTTTATCATACGATTCTCCGGCTTTAAAATCTGCCGTGTACATTTTTGCCCAATAGAATAGCGTTCGTTTTACAAACGATGCGTTCCACGACGCTTGTATCTCAATGTCGATAACCGTACCGTCGGTTAGCTTGAGTTTTACATCAAGAATACCGGTTTTATCGCTGAACTCCTCTTTCGTCAACTCTTTATCCATGAATTCAAGATCGAGAACCTGTTGCGGTGTAAGGTCAAGAATACATTCCAGAAAGTCCTGCAAGAGCGGTTTGTTTTCTTCCGAGCCTAACAAGCGTTTGAATGCATAATCGTTGGTAAGCGTTATCTGTAATTCGTCTTCCATAGCTGTAGGAAGTATAGGGTATCCGGATATAAAATGCAATGTGTGGAGTACAGAAGAAAAACGCAACTCCTAGGGCGGAGTATAATTATAAAGAGGATAGTATCGCGTACAGCATTTTTAGGTAGTTATAATGCGGAATCCCTGTGTACATCCTTGTACATTGCTCAACGACAAGCTTTTCTAGCGAAAAACTTGCAGCTCAATTTACAACACGGATATTGTAAATTGATGAAACATCGCTTATTATCAATAGGTAATTTGTAATCAATGCTTAATTAGGGATTACGAATTAGATAAAGGAAGGTTTATTTTCAGCCGCTAAAATGGCGCGGCTGAAAAACACTGTCAAGTTTGACTGCGCAAACTTGCTTATTGTATGCCATTTCTCATTTCATTACGAAATGGCGAAAAATAATCATCTTCAGGATTTGAAAATCCTTTCAGATGCTTATTTTAAAGGAAGCTTTTATGTGGAATACATTTATTGCTATTGAAAATGACAGGTTCGGTTTCAAAACCGTATTGCATTGTGTTATCGGTATTATTCTTTTTATTATCGCAAATATTACTGCAGCGATAGTATCAAAAGCTTTGTCGAATATTATTAGTGTTAATAGCATTATCATTATTATAAACTGTTGTTTCAATATTTTGTTTTTTCTCTTGTTGATATTGCTCTACATCCGGAAAGGTTTAAGAAAACAATTAGACTTTTTCCGAATAAACAATATAAAACCGTCAAAATTATTTATTCTCATTTCAATTATTTTACCTTGCTGTGTAATAGCGTTTTATTATTATTTTATAAACGGCACATTATCGGTTAATAACATAAAGATGCATGAAAAGCTATGCTTTGCTATCAGTATCGGATTATCCGCAGGAGTTTGTGAAGAAATACTTTTCCGCGGATATATCATGAAGTTGGTAGAAATACGATGGAATAGAAAAATTGCCGCATTTGTACCGTCTGCTGTATTTGCCCTGTTGCATATATCGGGTGGAATGAGCATAATCGATATTCTGCAATTACTACTTGCCGGTATAGCGGTTGGTGTGATGTTTTCATCCGTTACATATGCAAGTGATACGGTAAATAATTCAATAGTAGTGCATGGAGTGTGGAATTTTTTTATTCTCGGCATTACCGGTATTTCAGTAAAATCAGATTCCACTGCTTTACTAGCATATGCGATCCGCAGTGATAATATATGGATAACAGGAGGTAACTTTGGCATAGAAAGCGGATTACCCGCAACCATCGGATATGGTATTGTTATTTTATTGGCTGTATTGGTAAAGTATAAAAGGGAAAAATAGATTCATTGCGAATATAAGGAGGGAACCTCTAAAAACTTCAGTTTTGAGAGGTTTTCCTTAGATTTCTTTTGCGATGTTTTTTGATAAGTCATAACAATGTAAAGACTTATCAAAAATACTCGTCGGGCATCTCTAAAAATCTAACCGAGTTTTTAGAGATGCCCAGGAATATCTGCATACACAGATACGTATATGTTGACTACTGCTGAAGTAAGACAATATATGAGTGAGTGTGAACACTGAGAAAATCGAAATTTAGAAGCATAGAAAAGATTTCAAAGCAATTTACGCGCAGCGTACGGTAATTACCAATTACTCATTAATTAAACAAGGGGGTAACGGAGGATACTTGCCGCCGCTTATATCAAAGAAGAAGCAAGATTTGAGGGAAACCGAAAATCCTTGCTCCAATATAGCAGAAAAGGCGGCAAGAGCCGGAGTTCAGGGGGAGACTTCCCCCACCTTATACATAAGTATGTCGTAATTACCAATTACACATTACCAATTAAATAAAATCGCTGCGAACGCAAAGGATATATTTCAAAAGATATGCCGGAAAAGCAAACGACGGATATGAGCTATCTCGGTATACTTTCGATTGCCGTCAGTTTTAATGGAGATGTATAAAAGTTATGGATGAATTTTTACTTTTTCAAAAGATCACTACGAAAAAGATGATACGGAACATAAGCCGTAAGATGCGGCGGTATTGTGTGCTTTGTCTGCTGTTATACGCAGGGATAACGGGATATGCACAGTCCGCGCAGAATACTGCTGCGGCATCGGCTTCTGTTGTATCCGAAACCGATAATGCGGTAGCGGATCATGCCGTAGCGGCATCCGGCATCGCAACGGGAGAGACACCGGAACCGGTGAACGCTCCACGGATACTGCCGACAATTCCGGCGGCACAGCTTCCGGCACTTCGGCGAACGTTCCGCCGGATTTTCAAATTAATGTGTCAGCATTTAAAATTTACCGTTTACCGCTATCGGTAC
>CAJPTT010000312.1 GCA_905373565.1 uncultured Treponema sp.
ACGGCGGGCGGAATATTTTTCGTACCATTCGTGGGGGATGGCATACATAAAGCTTGTTTCGGGCATCGTCTGATGCCACGCCGTGTCGATAACCGCACAGTGCGGAACATTCGGCAGTACTTTCTGAGCAGCCTCGATACCCATAATATTGGCGGGATTGTGCAGCGGCCCTAAATCCTGCACTTCGCGGAAGGTATTGAGAATTTCGGGGGTTACGATAACCGACTTGATAAACTTATCTCCGCCGTGGGTTACGCGGTGCCCGACAGCCTTAATAACGCTCATATCATTGATAACACCTACGGACGAATCCGTCAGTGTTTTAATGATGAGCTCAACTGCGTGAGTGTGGGTAGGACAGGGATTTTCCAGTACATACTTGTCTTTCCCCTTTGCCTCGTGGGTAATAACGCTGCCGGGCTGGGTTACCCGCTCTACAACACCCGATGCCAGAACGCTTTTATTGTCCCAATCATACACCTGATACTTTACCGAAGAACTCCCGCAGTTCAATGTCAAAATAACCATAAAAAACTCCTATTTATGAATGATACATGTAGAATATCGATAGACTTTCTCCCTTTAAGGGGATTCTATCCTCAATGAGCTTTCAGTATATAGCGAAATCGGGGAAATGTCAAAAAGCGATACATCTATCCAAACGCAGGTATTAACCCCGCCACACGAATAAAAAATGTTCTGTTGACCAAGGATAGCAATTGTCTCAAGTTTGTGTTATAAAGCTAAGGAAAATCTCTAAAAATTGCGAATTACAGACTTTTTAAACCTCCTATTTATTTTGGACAGAATTGTATTTTATCATACTTTGTTTCTTGATACATTGCGTCGGGGGAGAACGATTATATGGAAAAAGCAGACATAGCCGCGCTGGTGCGGAATACTTCGGCCTTTTTTGCATCAAATGCGACGAAATCATATCAATTCCGTGCAGAACAGCTCCGTAAACTGGGAGCCGCCGTTCATGCCTACGAGCAGCGGATAAGCGATGCGATCTATAAGGATTTACACAAGGCGCCGATGGAAACTTACCTTACGGAAATCGGCATGGTGCAGGAAGAAGTCCGCTTCTTATTAAAGCGTTTAAAAAAATTGATGAAGCCGAAACGGGTACGGACGCCGCTCAGTCATTTTTTAGCGTCAAGCACGATCTATTACGAACCGTACGGCACTGTGTTGATTATGTCGCCGTGGAATTATCCGGTCAATTTAACGCTGGCGCCGCTTGCAGGTGCGATTGCCGCAGGAAACTGCGCGGTGATAAAGCCGTCGAATTACACTCCTGAAACATCCAAAGTGATCGCTGCGCTGATTGCGGAAACCTTTGATCCTGCTTTTGTTACGGTTGTAACCGGAGGCCGGGAGGAGAATACCGGCCTTTTGGAACAAAAGTTCGATTACATCTTCTTTACCGGCGGTACGGTAGTCGGTAAGCTTGTTATGGAGGCCGCCGCGCAGAATCTAACGCCGGTAACGCTGGAACTCGGCGGCAAGTCCCCCTGTATCATCGACAAAACCGCCGATATGAAAGCGGCGGCGCGGCGGATCCTCTTCGGCAAAATTTTGAACGGCGGGCAAACCTGCGTTGCTCCCGACTATGTGTTGATCCATACGTCGATAAAAGAAGCGTTTATCGAGCAGTGTAAGGCGGTGCTTCGTGAATTTTTGCCGACAGACGCTTATGCCTCATGCAACATGACGCGGATTGTCAACGATAAGCATTTTGAGCGGCTTTCCCATTTAATGGAAGGAGAAGCGGTTGTTATTGGCGGAGAAAAGGATGCGCACGGGCGTTTTATACCGCTGACGATGCTGGATAATATCAGCTTTGAATCTCCGGTTATGCAGGAAGAAATTTTCGGCCCCATCCTGCCGCTCATCTCATTTAGCGATGTGCAGTGGGCTGTCGATCAAATCCGCGCCCGCCCAAAGCCGCTCGCCCTCTACCTCTTTACCAAAGATGCTGCCGTAGAGCGGAAGATTCTATCGGAAGTATCGTTCGGCGGCGGGTGCATTAACGACACCATCGTGCACCTTGCGACACCGTACATGCCCTTCGGAGGGGTCGGGACAAGCGGCATGGGGAATTATCACGGGAAACAAAGTTTTTATACCTTCAGCCACGAAAAGAGTGTTATGAAAAAATCCCTGCTGGTAGACTTACCGATGCGCTATCACCCCTACAGCGAGAAAAATTTCAACCTCGTTAAAAAGTTTATGTAGGCTGATTATAGCGCATTTGTTCAAATAAGAACCGAGCGAACGGTCAACGCGGATAATATGTTCGACAAGCCAGTCGGAAATCAACAACCCCGACGCTCGCGTCGGGGTTGTTGATTTAAAATTTCGTACGGAAGGAATAGCTTACCGTGAAATATTCCGTACACTTTCACGCACAATCAGTTCACAAGGGATGACGACTTTTACCGGAACTTCTCTGTCAGAGCGGATACGGTCGGCTAAGATACCGACGGCTTGCCTTCCCATTGTCCGCATGTGCAGACTGACGGTGGTGAGCGGCGGAACCATATATTTTGCAGAAGATATATCATTAAAACCGACAATACTGATTTGATCGGGTACCTTCCATCCCAATTCATACGCAGCTTTATATGCACCGACTGCAATAGAATCGTTTACAACAAATACGGCAGTCGGAGGCTCCTGTTGTAATAAAAGTTGTTTCATAAGGGTGTAGCCGCACTTAGGAGAATAATCTCCCTTACACAAATACTCCTGCCGCCAAATGTTATATTTTTTCATATAATTTATGTACACTTCGGAGCGGATATCAGGTACTTCGTTTCCGTCATAATCGAGTTCCGTACCGCCGCCGCCGACAAAGGCTATTTTTGAATGGCCGTTTTTGCGCAAATAATCCAGCACACCAATGACGGCTTTTTCCATACCGATAACCACAGAATCAAAACGGGTTTCGTCTGGACTACAGTCTACGAATACAACCGGTTTTTTTAGCGCAGCAATTTTTTTTACAATAGCGGGGCTAAAGGTTCCAATACAAATTATTCCGTGTACCGGTGGTATAGATCCGGTGAGCGCCGATACGGGTATACTCATTCGCACAAACCCTTCATCTTCCATTTTCTTTTCAGCAGCTACCCGTACCGCCAAATAAAACGGATCGGCAAGTTCCTCTTCATGAGAATATGAACTCATTAAGCCTATTTTTAATTTAATTTTTTTTCTTTTTTTATTATTCCGTTCATAT
>CAJPTT010000313.1 GCA_905373565.1 uncultured Treponema sp.
TGTAAAATTTTGGACAAAATTTTACACAGAAGAAAGGCAACCTTATTAAGCGGTTTTCTGATATGCCCGCAAAATAAAGAGGCTGGGGATGTCTCAAAAGTTGGTTATTTTTTCGTCATCCCCGTTCCATCCTATAGCGAAAGTTGGTTTAGGTACTTCATGACACTCTGTGCCGCTTTTCGATTCTTTGCGCTGCCGGCGCTTACCTCATCGATAACCTTTCTAATTCGTTCCGTATCGCCGCTTACACTGCTTATAGTGCTGTCGATGTTTTGAGAAATTTCAACCAGCTTTGCCATTTCCTTACCGACTTCCGTATTACCTGAACGTATTTGTAAGGAGCTTTGCTTAACCTGCGCCGTTATGGCATTGACTTCTTTAACGGCTTCGAGTACTTGCGTATTGCCGTCGTTTTGTTTAGTCGCCGATTCCATAATGGTATTACTGCCGCTATTGACCGTCGAAAGCTGCCGCATAATTTCTGCAAATTGCACGGAAGTTGCTTCTGCAACCGAATTAAGCTCTTCAATTTTTTCTTTCAGTGTTTTTAGTACTGTGGTGATATTCTTTCCCTGAGCACTTGATTCTTCTGCAAGTTTTCTGATTTCATCGGCAACAACCGCAAATCCCTTGCCGACATCTCCTGCATGAGCGGCCTCGATAGCAGCATTCATTGCAAGCAAATTGGTTTGACTTGCAATATGTTGAATAACATTGCTTGCTTCCAGTAAGCCTTCGGATTGTTCACTGATATTTTTTACAATCGTATGAGCATTCGAGACCGCTGCATTGCCGGCATCGGCAGCAGTATTTAAATGTTTAATTGAATCGAAGGTGTTTGCTATCGTACGGGTAACTGATTGTATATCGGTTACCATCCGTTCAATAACAAGAACTGCTTGGCTCATGGAAGTTGATTGTGTTTCAATACTGTTATCAAGGTCTTCAATATTTTCTATGGTTTGATGGAGATTTTCCTGCATCTCTAAAACGCCGTTCGACTGTTCTTTGATATGGTTTCGCACAAAAGATACGCTTTCACCGATCTTCTCGGCGGCCTTAGAGGTTATCTTCATATTGGAAGACAATACTTCTGCCGTATGCGTTGAAACGCTCACGCTTTCATTCAGCTCTTTTAAGAAGGTTTTGTTAAACGCGAGCAATTTATTGATGTCCAATAATAAGAGCGAAACTTCATCACGGCTCCAAGCCTCTAGAAAGTCTTGCCGGTAATTTCCATTCGCTAAATCTCTTACAACGTTTTGAACCAATACGATTCTTTTTTCGGATGAATGGATGATCTTCACTAAATTGAATACGGAAAAAAAGAGGCTGTATATAAACAGCGGTAAAACGGCAGTGAGCAGTTTTGCCTGCACATTGCTTTGTTCATATCGAACAACCGGCGCAAGCACTAAAAGAACTACTGCGACAATACAGGTAACGGACATCAGCGCTACTCGATTTAACATAGAAAGCGTGATGCTGTCTTCTTCGAGCGGAACGAACGATACCCATTTTTCAAAACTTCTAATGGCACTTGCACAAAATAATCCGCCGATTAAAAAAATATTTCCGATTGTACTGAATATTGCCGATAAAAAGATGCCGGTGTCTTGGAATAATCTCATTTCATAGGAAATGAAAAGCGGAAAGATGAACGCTATAATGAGCGGGCATGCCAATAATAATTTTGAATACAGCAAAATACATCTTTTTGCCTTATCGGCATCTTCTTCCCAGTTCATGATTGCAGGGAATAACAACCTCTGTTTTAAAATAGGATTAATTGCCGCCAATGCTACGCCGATAATAAAGGCTTTTGTTGTGACAACCTCGCTTAAATTACCGGAACTTCCGACAAAGGGCGCGGTAACGAAATTAGCTGTTATCCATACGAGGTTTGTGCATAAATCAAGAATAAGAATCCGTTTAGGGGGATTGCGATGCTCCTGCATTGCTGTTGTTTCTGCCATAGTATTCTCCTTTCTGTGTTATGTTCGGACTTTTTTATATGGTGGAAACAGGGCTGCCCCAAAAGCTTCTTTCTTTCGGGACATCCCCAATGAATTTAAAATTAAGCCTTTGTACAATAATGACTTAATTTTAAACATTGCAGCAAAAAAATTATTCCTCTTGTTCTTCGATAAACGCTTTTGCAGCAGCAACTACTTCATCGGCGATTTTGCCGGATATCGGATCGTAGTGATCAAATGACATCTCAAAAGAACCGGTACCGCTGGTCATCGACCGCAGATCGATAGCGTAACGGAGCAGTTCTTTATGCGGTACCTGCGCACGGATTTCTTCGATACCGTTTGCAAGTTGGGACTGTCCGAGTATGCGTCCGCGGCGTGAAGACAGGTCGCTCATAATATCACCGAGGTAGGCTGTTTCCACATAGACCGTTAAATTCATAATCGGTTCCAGCAGGATGGGGCCTGCGTTGCGCATTGCATTTTTAAATGCGTTTCGGGCGGCGATCTTAAAGGCCATTTCGGAAGAGTCTACCGGATGCTCCTTACCGTCCAACACCGTCGTACCGACATCGACAACGGGATAGCCGGCCATGACGCCGTGTTCCATCGCTTCTTTGACGCCCTTTTCGACACCGGGAATATAGCCTTTGGAAATCGCGCCGCCGAATACCGCATTGGTAAAGCTGTATTGTGCACCGCGTTCCAGCGGTTCAATCGCCAAGACAACCCGCCCGAACTGTCCGTGTCCTCCCGACTGTTTTTTATGCGTGTATTCCGCCTGTGCTTTTTGCCGGATGGTTTCACGATAGGCAATGCGGGGGATGGAGGTTTGTACTTCAATCTTTGTCTGCTTCTTGATACGGTCAAGCACGATGGATGTATGCAAGTCGCCCATGCCGGAGAATACGTTTTGTTTTGTTTCGGCATTGTAGACAAAAGAAAGCGTCATGTCTTCTTCGCAGGCGCGGAGCAACTGTTCGCCGAGTTTGTCATCATTTTTTTTGTCGACGGCGGACACCGCTAACGAATAAATAGGATCGGGATTACGTAGTTTGACAAACGGCGGGCAATCTTGAGAAGCGGCAAGAGTATCGTTGGTTTTTGCCGCCGCGAGTTTAACCGCAACGCCGACATCCCCTGCGGCGAGTTCCTTTACTTCGGTCAGCTTCTTTCCTGCAGCGCGGTATAATTTTCCGACCCGTTCTTTTTTCTGCTCATTGATGTTGTACACTTCCGCATCCGCTGTAAGCGTACCGGTAATAAC
>CAJPTT010000314.1 GCA_905373565.1 uncultured Treponema sp.
GGTCTCTGTTTGGAAAACGGGTTATTGCGCTCGACCTCGCTTCTGTTGTCGCCGGTACCAAGTACCGCGGGCAGTTCGAGGAACGCATCAAGCGTATTATTAAAGAAGTAAGCGAAAATAAGAATATCATTCTGTTTATCGATGAGCTGCATACCCTTATCGGTACCGGAGGTTCTCAGGGGGCGCTCGATGCGGCCAATATCTTAAAGCCGGCGCTTGCCCGCGGGGAAATACAGTGTATCGGCGCAACAACGCTTGACGAATACCGCAAGTATTTTGAAAAAGATTCCGCCCTTGAGCGACGCTTTCAATCCGTGCTGATTAAAGAGCCGACTAAGGAAGAAACGTATGCCATTCTCGGCGGACTTAAATCAAAGTACGAGCAGCATCACCACGTGCATTATTCCGACGAAACGATTAAAAAGATTGTAGAGCTTTCGTCCCGCTATATTCCGGATCGATTTTTCCCCGATAAGGCAATCGATGTGATGGATGAGGCGGGGGCTTTAAAAAAAATGGATACTACCGAACCGCCGCAAAATATCACGGTCATTGAACAGCGGATTGCGGAACTCGCAGGCGAAAAGAAGAATTTGGTTGCCGTACAGGATTATGAACGGGCAGCTGTCGTGCGTGACGAAGTAAAGCTTTTAAAAGTTCAACTGGAAAAGGTTAAGATGCATTGGCTCAATCAAGAAAACGAAACAATGCTCGAAGTAGCCCCCGCCGATATTGCCGAAACCGTTTCTTTGATGACGGATATTCCGCTCAAAAGTGTCGGCTCCGACGAGGCGAAGCGCCTTGCGCATATCGAACAAGAGCTGCATAAAACTATCATAGGGCAGGATGAGGCAATCGGCATTATCTCGAATGCGCTGCGCCGTTCCCGTGCGGGTATTGCATCGGCGGATCGGCCTATCGGCTCATTCCTCTTTTTAGGCCCGACAGGGGTAGGGAAGACGCTGTTGGCAAAGGCGCTTGCCGAGTTCCTCTTCGGCTCTGCAGAATCCCTTATCAGAATCGATATGAGCGATTACATGGAAAAACATGCCGTTGCGCGCTTGGTCGGAGCGCCTCCCGGGTATATCGGGTTTGAAAACGGCGGAATGCTGACGGAAAAAATCAGGCGAAATCCGTATTCCGTTATCCTATTCGATGAAATTGAAAAAGCGCACCCCGATGTCTTTAACCTGTTGCTGCAGGTGCTGGAAGAAGGTGAACTGCGGGACAGCCTCGGCCATACGGTGAGCTTTCGGAATACGGTGATCATTCTTACCGGTAATGTCGGCACAAGGGATTTGATGGAAGAACCGCTCGGCTTTGCATGGGTAGAAAACCGTACGATCGACTATCAGAGTATGAAAAAATCCGCCGAACTGGAGGCAAAAAAGGTCTTTAGTCCGGAGTTTTTGAACCGGCTCGATTCGCTGATTGTCTTTACTCCGCTTTCAGAAAAAGAGATAGAGGCTATTTTCGAGTTGGAGCTTTCCAAATTAACAGGGCGCCTTGAAGCAAAGAAGCTGCAGCTTAGAATCACCGACGAGGCTCGTGCCTATTGCATAAAGCACGGTTACGATCCCTTGCTCGGCGCCCGACCGATGCGCAGGCTGTTGCAAACCGAAATAGAAGATATCCTCGCCGTCAAAATCATCACAGGGGACTTTACCCCCGGCACTACCGCTGTCGTCGATACTGACGGAAACGCACTTACGATAAGCATTAAAACCGACATACCGGCGATTCCGGCAACAACCATCACCTTACTTCCTGCCGTGTCTACGGAACCGCAGGAAAGGTAGCTAAAGCGCAGCGCTGCCCGGCATTATCGGAAGCGTCGGAAATGCCGGAATTATGATACACCCGCGAAAAGCATGAAAGCTCAAAGATAGGCGTAATAAAAAAAGTCTGTTATACTACCGCTATGACCATGACCCGCAAATTACCGATAGGCATACAAAGCTTCGAAAAACTGCGCCGAGACAGATATGTTTATATAGATAAAACAGCCTTTCTGTGGCAGCTTGTACAAGGCTCCAATCCGTATTTCTTAAGCCGTCCGCGGCGATTTGGCAAAAGTCTCTTCCTTTCAACACTCGCTGCCTATTTCCGCGGCAAAAAAGAGCTGTTCAAAGACTTATATCTTGAAAAAGCGGAAGAAGAGCAGGCTGCTCAAGAAAACAGAACCCCATGGCAAGCATATCCGGTATTGTATCTGGATTTTAATACAGGGCAATATGAACTTACCGGAGCTTTAGATGAAACTCTTAGTTATTTTTTAGATACCGAAGAGCCGAAATACAATCTGCAAAAGAGCGGTCTCTCTCATGCTAAGCGGTTTACCGCCCTGATACAAGCTGCCTATCAAAAAACGGGCAAGCAGGTGGTCATTCTTGTAGACGAATACGATAAGCCGCTTCTGCAAACAATGGGGGTAAATGAAGAGCTGAATGAACAATACCGCAATATGCTCAAAGCCTTTTACTCGGTAATTAAAACCTGTGATGAATATATCCGCTTTGCCTTTTTAACCGGGGTAACAAAGTTCAGCAAGATCAGCATTTTCAGCGATTTGAATAATCTCCGTGATATATCGATGGAAAAACAATATGCCGGTCTCTGCGGCATCACACAAACAGAACTTGAAACGAACTTCCAGCCTGACATACAAGTGCTTGCCGATGAACAAGACCTTACGTATCAAGAGGCATTAGCAGCCTTAAAGCAGTGGTACGACGGCTATCTGTTCCACTCAGCCGGGGAAGGAATGTACAATCCCTTTAGCCTTTTGAGTGCGTTGGTAAAAAAAGAAATCAAAAGCTACTGGTTCAGCACGGGGACGCCGACTTTTTTGGTTAATTATCTCAAAGAAGCGCACTATTATATCCCCGACTTGGATGGAAAGGTTGAACTTGATGAAGAAGGCTTGCAAACGTATCGGGCAGTTGCTCAAGATGCGTTGCCCATTCTATTTCAAGCAGGTTATTTAACAATCAAGGAATATATCAGCGATCTGAGGCTGTATCGGCTTTGTTTTCCGAATGATGAAGTCCGGTACGGGTTTTTGCAGAACCTTTTACCGGCATACTCTGACGTACCGTTCGGGCAAACAGGGGTATGGGTAGGACGGTTTGTACAAGACATCCGCAAGGGCAAAGTGGATGAGTTTATGGAACGGATGCAAGCGATTATCTCAAGTATACCGTATGATGATTTTCCGAAGGACAAGC
>CAJPTT010000315.1 GCA_905373565.1 uncultured Treponema sp.
CTTGATAAAAATGCCGCCGGTACGAGTATTCCGACCATCTTCTGCGATGAAGATGACGTTATCGGGGAGCATGCCGCGAGCTTTGCCGCCATCGATAAAGAAAAACTCTACTATTTAATGAGCCGCGGCTTCGACGAGCTCAGCGCAAAAAAACTGATTATCGACGCTGCCTTCCGCCCCGTCTTTAACAGTATTCCTGATGAGGCAATACGGAACCGGCTCAACGCAGAATTTGATGCGCGCCTATCAACGCAGATTCAACCTCAAGCGGATAAAACGGCTGCATCCAAAATCGGAACGGCGACATCCGGCACCGAAACAGCGGCGTCAGACAGTGCTCAAGACAAAACGGGAGCGGCGAATATAGGGCAACCGCATCGGAAATAGGTAAAACGGTTGCCTTCCTTTTGCGCGAAATTTTATAACATAAAATTTCGCGCCTTATTTTTTAGAAAAAAGATAAACGCATCAGATGAATAGGTAAAAGTCGCAGAATAAGTGAGATTGGGCGACCATTTGAGACGCAACGCGGCGAAATTCTGGTTGGACAAGCTCACTTATTCTGCGGGGAATACAACAAAATATCTGATGCGTTTACCTTGGAGAGAGATTATGTATAGACAGTATTTTCCGCTATTACAAAACCGGAATATCCACTATTTGGATGCTGCCGCAACCGCGCAGCGCCCGCAGGCAGTGCTCGACGGCGTACAGGCGTACTACACCCGCAGCAACGGAAACGCAGGGCGCGGTTCCCATACCCTTGCGATGGAATCCTCCGCGTTAATCGAAGCTGCCCGTACTGCGGTAAGCGGTTTTATCGGCGCCGATGATTCAGGCGAGGTCATTTTTACCAAGAATGCGACTGAATCGCTCAATATTATTGCATACTGCTACGGATTAGAGCAGCTCCATGCCGGCGATGAAATAATCATTTCGATTGCCAACCATCACGCAAACCTTATCCCGTGGCAGTTCGTTGCGCGAAAAACCGGCGCCGCGCTGCGGTATGTCTACCTTGATGAACACGGCAACTTCGACATGGCGGGTTTTAAAGCCTTGCTCGGCAGCCGTACCAAGATTGCAGCGGTAACCGCCGCCGTCAATACCACCGGGGTTGTCTTTCCGGTACAGGAGATCATCACAGAAGCGCATAAGCACGGCGCCGTTGCCGTCATCGATGCGGCTCAGTCCATTGCTCATTTTCCGCACGATGTTGCGGCATGGGATTGCGATTTCCTTGCATTTTCGGGACACAAGCTCTATGCGGAGTTCGGCGCCGGAGTGCTGTATGTAAAGCGCACACTGATCGAAAAAATGCCGCCCTTCCTTTACGGCGGCAGCATGATTGAATTCGTCGGTGAGCAAACCAGTGAATTTAAAGCGGGCGGCGCAAAGTACGAAGGCGGCACCTTGGATACCGCTGCGATTCATTCTTTACAGTTGAGTATCGACTTTTTGAAAAAGCTCGGACTTGAGGAAATACATCGTTATGCGGAAGGATTGCACCGCTCACTCTTAACTACTTTAAAAAGCCTCGACTTTGTAGAAGCGTACTATACGGATGCGCAGCGGCGGGTACCTACCGTCGCCTTTAACGTCAAAGACGTCCATTCGCACGACACCGCGTATATTCTGGATGAACAAGGCGTTATGGTCAGAAGCGGACACCACTGCACGCAGCCGCTGATGGACTACATGGGTATCAACTCCTGCTGCCGCGCAAGCCTCGGTATCTACAACACGCAGGAAGACATCGATGCCCTCGCCGCCGCCCTCAAAAAAGTGTATGATGTGTTTAAGCGGTAACCTGTGCAATGGATGAACTGACTCTTTTTTTCGGCGGGGATATTTGCGGAACGCTGGGCGTCGATATTGCAGTACGGGTGATACCGGAGCTGCTCAAAGCTGAAAAACTTGATTTTATAATCGTAAACGGAGAAAATGCGGCGAAAGGCTCCGGCATAGAATTGGAACAAGCCGAGCGGTTATTTGCTGCCGGAGTTGATGTTATTACCGGCGGGAATCACAGTATGGAGCGGTTTGACTTGCGAGCCGGTTTCGGACAGGAACCACGGATACTGCGCCCCGCAAACTACCCGCTTGCGCCGGGCAGCGGTATCATCACCGTGCGTAAACCTCAAGGGACGTTGACGGTACTGAATATCCAAGGAAGGGAAAACATGCGCCCGATCGATTGCCCCTTCCAAACGGCTGACCGTTTATTAGCGGAACAGACTGACGGAATAGTCATGGTTGATTTCCATGCGGAATCGGTACAGGAAAAAGAAGCCCTCGCGTATTATCTTGACGGACGTGTTTCCTGCGTATTCGGCTCTCATACCCATACGCAAACCGCCGATGAACGTATCCTCACAGGCGGTACCGGCTACATTAGCGATGCAGGTATGATAGGGGCATTCCATTCGATCATCGGCAGCTCTATTGAAGCTGCCGTAACCCGAAGTCTCACACTTACCCCGCAAACATTTGACATACCGGAAAGCGGAGAAGCGATATTCTGCGGTATTATCGCAAGGGTATCGCCGGAAACAAAGAGAACACTTTCGTTAAAACGGATATATAAAGTGATTAGACATGTTCGATAACCGTGGTGTCGGACAGGTCGCCGAATTCTAAATCGCACAAATAGCGCGATTTAGAACATCGTATTTCACGGAAGCGCGGATATTTTTGCACTGGAATGGGTAGACGGCATCGATACATCTCTCCCGTCTTTGCTGATTGTATCCGGCGTGTTCCAGTATTTCCAAGAAGAAAAGATCATAACTTTTTTATCGGAACTAAAAAACCGCTTTCCGCAAGGTGAATTGATTTTTGATGCGACAAATGCAATCGGTATAAAATACGCGAATAAGTATGTACAAAAAACAGGCAATACTTCGGCACAGATGTATTTTTATGTAAATGACGGTTCCGTTTTTGCACAAAAATGCGGTATGGAACTTATAGAACAGCGTACCTTTTATACCGCCGCGCGGAAGATGCTGAAGCGCAAATTAAAATTGTATACCCGTATCGCGATGAAAGTGTGCGATGACGGAGGCCGGACTATTATTTTGCATTTAAAACTGAATTAAACACCACAGATTTTTCCGGCAAAGGGGTAAACGCATCAGGCAGAGTAGATAAAAACCGCAGAAAAATTGAGACTGTGAGACCATTTGAACCGCGAAGAGGTTCAACTCTGGTCGA
>CAJPTT010000316.1 GCA_905373565.1 uncultured Treponema sp.
CCCTTATAGCTTGACGCGATGAATACTGCCTTGGAAGCGTCTTCGAGTACTGCAGAACCGTTTTTATCCGACCGGAGTTCGGCATTTTTGGAGCCGACATACGAATAGCAGGTAATTTCCGCTCCGCTGATAGGCTGCGCCGTTTTGATGTCGGCAACACTGACGTACAGTTTCCCGCTCGTTGTCTTTTTCGCCATAATGCCGACATCCGAGATAAGAATGTTCCGCTTTATCAAATTCTTACTATTAAAACGCGGAATGTAAAAGGCCGGATGATAGGGATTGTTTTTATTTGACCAATAGGTATCCCGCTCATCATAATCCAAATCTTCCCAATAATTCCAGAAACTCTTTTCGTCGGGCGGCAAATCCGCTTCGATCGTATCGGGAGGTTGCGGCAGCGAAGCAAACGCTTCATCGGCATCGGAGGGAATACGGTATTTGATATTCTTTTTTCTGAATGAAATGCGTATTTGAAACATCCCATGAGGATATTTTTTAGTGAGCGCCGACACATCAATTCCGCGCGGAATGTATTTATTCTGCATCGAATCGTCCCAATCGAATGAAACATTTTGCGTCCACACCGGCTCGCCCACACGGTACAGTTCATCGGTTCCGTCCAATTCGTTGACCTGCAAGAATTGAACGATGTTATGATCGTAAATAGCAAAAGCTTGTATTAAAAGACCGCTCACGTTCCGTGTCTCGACCGGCAGCACCGTCCCCTGTGATGACGGTAAAATAGTTCCGTCGGTCATAAAACGCACGGACGGCAGTTCCCAATTATCCGAAAGAGTGATAGTCCGCGCTGCGGCAAGGTAGATGCCGTTCGAGCTTTTAATCCCGTTTGAAATGCGGATAGTTTTGATATTCTGCCAATTTGAATCGTCATAGATCGTCAGTACGTTACCTCTGGCTGATACGTTAACATCATCGCTCCGAGAACCGTCTTCATTGTGAGTCGAAATAAAATCCTGTATATCTTGAGATGTGTCGAGTCGTCCTGAAAAACTCACCAGTATGGTATTCTTTTTTGAAGTATTGATATCGATGATGGAAAATTCGGCTTTTGCCGGAATATCGAATGATTTTGTGCCTGCAAATGCCGCATCCTGTTTTTTCGACAAACCGAGCTTCCGCCCCTGCCACGAAACCGATAAGCTCCGCGCCCGTTTTTTAATGCCGATATTTTGGATAAAAAATTTCCACACCTTTCCCGACGAACCCTGTTCCCATTGCATTGTGCAAGGCCCTTTAAAGAAACCTCCCGATTTTGCCGAAACACAGTGCCGGATGGTGTCCGCAGTAACGGGAATGTCCGTAGTGATACTGCCGCTGAGCGAATAAGCATCCTCATCTTGATTCAGCGTTAACGTATCCAGCGCAACCTCATAGGAAGGGGTGTCGGCTAAAAACACATGGCGGTATGTACCCTGCGCCGTCTCCTTTCCGAACAGCTTTGCACAGTCTGCGGATAAGATGATTTTACGGCTGGAAGGGTAGGGATCTGACGGCGTAAACACAACCGTTTTGCTGTCTTGGAGTTCCCATGTCCCCGTCTGCCGGGGAGAAAACTGCAAAGCCTGTTCAGGTTCGCAGATAACATCGCAGGCAAAGCTGACGGCAATAGGAGCAAGCCGTCCGATATTGGTCGGAGAAATCGCCGTAACGAATTCCTCCGTTCCGCTATCCGCAGCCGTTTGCCGCTTATCGGCGCATCCGGTAAGACACGCTGCCGCGAAAATAAAAACGGCAGCGAAGTTCAACGCTGCGGCAATGGGTATGCGTTTCATTTTTTTGACATTTCTTGTAAGTATGCAGGAAAAAAGATTGATATGTTTCATAGTGTGCTTCCTATCGATTTTTAGGTTACATTAACAAACCGAAAATGAATGTTTAATAATAGTGAACCTTTAGCTTGGATAATAAATGAAATCGATACGGCGGTCAATTATGCGCATTTGGGTGTTCGGATTTAGGATAGCCGGATCATCTGCGATGGGGTGATACGGTGGCTTTAGATTCTTTACAGAGCGTTCACATGGTGGCCGTCATCATAAGGAACAGACGCTCAAGCGAATCGTTTGTGCCGCGCTGTGCTTGCAGTTCAGGCAGCGACCCGCAAAACAGCATCTGTCCCTTGTTGATAATCGCGAGTTTATCGCATACCTTTTCGGCAATTTCCATGATATGTGTGGAAAAAAACACCGTCTTGCCCGAATCGGCATAGCTCCGCATCAGGGTTTTCAGGCGAAACGCGGATTGGGGATCGAGTCCTACGATAGGTTCATCCAAAATCCACAGTTCCGGCTGGTGGATAAGGCTTGCCGCAATAAGCAGCTTTTGCTTCATACCGTGCGAAAAACTCCCGATGCGCGTGTTCAGTACCGTATCGATTTCAAAAAGCGCAGTATATTCCGCGATCCGCTGCTGCCGCTCTTCAGTTGAAACACCGTACACATCCGCCACAAAGTTGAGGTATTCAAGCGCCTTAAACTGCACAAACACTTCGGGATTGTCCGTTACATAGCCGATTTTCCGCTTTGCTTCCAGCGGATACTTCAGTATATCGGTACCGCCGATGAGAATATCCCCCGAATCGGGCGCAATGACACCGGTGATCATTTTGATGGTCGTCGTTTTTCCCGCCCCGTTCGGCCCCAAAAAGCCGAAAATCTCTCCGGTTTTCGCCTCAAAAGAGAGGTTATCAACCGCCTTTCCCGTCGACCGTCCATACGTCTTTGAAACATTCCGTATCGTAAGCATCTTGCCACCTTAGTTAATTGATAATGTGTAATTATTGTATACTGTGCTATCTATAAGGTGGGGGAAGTCTCCCCCTGAGCTCCGGCTCTTGTCGCCTTCTCTGTCGTATCGGAGCAAGGATTTTCGGTTCCCCTCAAATCTTGCTTCTTTTTGGTACAAGCGGCGTCAAGTATCCTCCGCTACCCCCTCTTTTAATAATTGGTAATGGGTAATTAAATTAAGAATTATGAATTAGTTCAGGGCTTCTATTTCTTCATGGGAGAGACCGGTCATCTTTGTAATCATATCAATATCAAAAGCTTCAAGCTTCATTAGTTTTGCCGTTTCGAGTGCTTTTTGGCGGGAACCTTGAGATATTCCTTGAGATATTCCTTGGGATATTCCTTGGGATATTCCTTGGGATATTCCTTGGGATATTC
>CAJPTT010000317.1 GCA_905373565.1 uncultured Treponema sp.
TCCGGCACACATAATACGGAAACGGTAAAGGCAGATAAAGACTTAACGGTAACAGTCGAATTTAAGACGCAAGGCTCTCCTTCAACGAAAATTTTTACCATTAAGTTTAATTCTTCCAAAATGAAATGCCGGAAAAACGGCGGAGGTGATATTAACCCGGACGACACAGTGCATGAAAATGACCGGCTGAACTTTGACGCAAAACTGACTGAAGGAAAGATAGTTGACAAATGGACAATCAACGGCATCCCAAAAGATGGTGCGACAGGAAAAACGTTTTCGTATGTCGTAATGGCTTCGGATGAAAAAGACGGTTCTATCACCATTGACTATATGGACAAACAGGCAACAGAAGCGAAGATACGGTTTGATTCTCCCAACATGACCTGCACAAAAGACGGTGGAGCCTCTATTAGTTCAGGTGATACTGTGCATGAAAATGATCAGCTGGCCTTTAGTCAGACTTTGCCTGTGGGAGAGATAGTTACCAAATGGTTAGTCAACGGCAGCGTGAAAAAAGAGAATAGCCCATCTTTTCACTACACCGTACAGATTGCGGACGCTCAAAGCGGCATGATTACCGTTGCCTATGAGAAAAAACTAGCGGCAAAAGCGACCATACAGTTTGAGCCTTCCAAAATGACCTGCAAAAAAAATAACGATAAGACGACTGTTAACACAGGTAACGCGGTGTATGAACAAGACCGGCTAGCCTTTGAAGCACCTGAGGGAAAGACGGTTGATACATGGACTGTCAATGGTGTGGTAAAAAAGACGAACTCTATATATTTTACTTACCCCGTAAAGGCTGATGATGACGGTAAAACGCTCACCGTTGACTATACGGAAAAATAACCGACACCCCCGATGCAGAGCATTCGTCAAAACTATACATCCGTGTATAGTTTTGACTGCGACGTTGCGGTTCTACCGAAACGTCGCATCTGCATAGTACCACCGCCGTCCGTGGCGGTAGAGGAACGACAGGTATTAAACCTTCGCATGAATAAAAAATCAAAATTCCGATTGACACTCCCGACATTTTCCGATATAGTGGGCGCATATTTTTGCGGATGTCGTATAACGGCTATTACCCCAGCCTTCCAAGCTGGAGACGAGGGTTCGACTCCCTTCATCCGCTTATATCGCATACTTACCCTTTTAACAGCTAAGTCATCAGCTGTTGTATCCTTAGACAACTTGCTTGCCGGACATCACCAATCAACAAAGAAAGCAAAAGATTCTTTACTCAAGAAGCTCAACAGACAGGCTCTTTTGCCGATAAGATAAAAGGAACACGCGATCGCATGGGGGATTAAAAATGAGTTATAACAGTCAAGCCTTAACAGCATATAAAGAGACTCGAGTAAAAACGGCAAGTCAGGGGTCTCTGATTATTATGCTGTATGATGAGGGTATTAAAAACATTACCCTTGCCCTTGAAGGCATGCCTGACGGAAAAATCGAAGCGGAGAATATCGAGCGCATTCATCAATATATCTTAAAAGCGCAGGATGTTATTACCGAACTGATGGCTTCTTTAAATATGGACGATGGAGGAGAAATTGCAGAAAATCTGTTATCGCTTTACTCCTTCTTTAATCAGCAGCTTTTTCAAGCTAATATGCAAAAAGATCCGCAGCCGCTTATAACGGTGCGTGATATGATGGAAGAATTACGCGAGGCATGGCATCATGTCGTAAATTCGACCGCCGCTGCTACCACAGAAATAAAGCCGGTTACTTCCGGCGTTAATATTGCAGGATAAAATGATGCATACAGCAACGCTTAATGATTCCGAAATTGCCGAACGGGTTGCAGTCCTCAAAAGGTTTAGAACCCTTTTGGAGCAGCAGCGGCTTAAATTCCGTGAATATCTCACGGTATTGGAAAAACAGGAAAAAAACATTTCCACTGAAAACACCGATGCCGTTCTCCGGCACACGGAGCTGGAAGAATCCATTATTGCCGAAATATTCACTATTCAAAAAGTAATCGATCCGCTGGAATATATGTACACCAATATCTGCAAGAATACCGAGCATTCCGATATTCCGCATCTTAAAACGGATTTGGATGACTTACAAAAACGAGTTTTGGCCCAAAATAAAAAAAATCGCGAGCTCCTACGAACACATATTACCGGTTTGCGGCAGCAAATCGCATCGTTGAAACGCCCTTATGCCCATAAAGAGAGTATCTATGCCGGTACAGCGCGCACTGCAGCCCTCGTCGATCTTAGCCTTTAGCCGTTATAACGATTTTAAAAACGATATTGAATAATATACATATACATTCGGCCAACGGCATTTCTTACTTTATATTTCTCGGTCATTGTGTTACACTCGCCGTATGAATCTTCCGTTACCGGCACAGCATCCGGAAAAAGAGAAAAGGCTATCCGTATATACACGAAAGATCGGCAGTTGCATGACCTACCGCTCCGATATTGTGTGGATCGATATTACGGATAAGAGTCAGGATATCCTTGCATTGATAAAAACACACAAAAATTTTGATTATTTTCCGGTATGTGCAGGTAAAATTGATGCGGTTATCGGAATCCTGAGTGTCCGAGACTACCTGCAAAGCAGATTGGAAACCCCGCCGCCGAATTTACAAAAGATTTTAACAAAACCGTTGTTCATTCCCGAATCGCAAACCGTTAAACGTACGCTCGAATTACTGAACGAGCATAACACACATACGACCTGTGTTATCGACGAATACGGCGGGATTGAAGGCTTTGTAACAAAAAACGGTTTATTGAATAGTTTATTTAATAGAAGCGTTCAAACAACCGGTAATACCGAGCGGCAGCAACATACGCAAGCAGACGGCAGCCTTGTTATAAGCGCACAGATGAGTCTTGACGAAGTGCATGCGCTCGGCCTTTTAGATGATATCGAGCGTTCCCCCGCCGAAGAATACTACACCCTTGCAGGCTATGTACTTGCACATCTTGACGCAATTCCGCACCCGGGCGACAGCATCGACACCGGTTCCTATATCTGCACGGTACTAAGTATGAACGGACAACGCATCGATCAGGTTGCGATAAAAAAGAAATAGAAACGCTTAATTAACAGATAACACTTGCAAAAGAATATTTTTATGAATATAATCCGTCCATCGTTAAGTATCTGTACATGGAATATATAAATGACTGATACTTATGAAAAC
>CAJPTT010000318.1 GCA_905373565.1 uncultured Treponema sp.
TTCAGGCAAAAAACGATAATGGCTTTGTGTTCCTTTTAGAAAACCTAAGCCCGTTTTCCCGCCTGAACCGATTGCCGTCATCGATTGGATGATGTTCCACCCTGCATTAAGCGGATCGATATTCGGATCCAAAAAGACAATTAACCGCTTCATCTGGTATTCCTTTAAGACCCTGCTTCCGACCAATGCACCGGCGAAGGAAACGGCAACGATTCCCAAAACATAGCCGATCCAATAATAATATTTCCGCTTTAATAGGACATATCCGAGCACCGCAATAACAGCAGCTCCGGTTAAAGAAAAAATGACCAAAAGTGCAAAGTTTTTATTTCCAAACACTTTTACCGCAAGAGATGCCCGACGCAAAATACTCGTTTCCCAGAGCGGTAACAGTGTAAAAATGAGCGTACACGCCGCTATTCCCAATAATCCGAACACATACCGAAGCGGGAGACCTGCTATAAAGCACATAATTAAAAAAATCGGTAGATAGACGGAGGCGGTTCCAAGATCGGGCTGCAATAAAATAAGGAACATCGGAATAGCCATAATAACAGCAGCTTTGATAAACCGGCGCAGTTCATTCTCATTCTGTGACCTTGCCAAGTACCATGCAAGATATAAAATATAGATAATCTTTGTAAATTCCGAAACTTGTATACCGAAACTTCCTATACCGATCCAGCTGGTAGCCCCTTTTACATTTTTACCGAATAACCGAGTATAAACGAGCAACAGCATCGTAAAAATAAAGATAAGTAATATACGCTCGCCTATTTTATTGTAATCATAGAGACTTACCACAAATAACAGGACAACCCCGGAAATAACCCAAATAAGTTGTTTGATATATTCGGAAGAAACCGATACCCCATCGGAATTTACTCCTGAAGAATAAATAAAGAGAATGCCGATAACCGATAAAGCGATTACGGCTAAAAAAAGTAAATAATCAAAGTTGGTAATATTCCGAATGTTCATTCCTGTCGTGTCCTTACCGTCGGTAAAAAGCGTCTGCCGCCGAGTGCCTCAACCGCTTCTTCATACGTTTGATCCGCGAAGATACCTTGAAAGATAATATTTGCGGCATAAGGCGCCCACCACTCCCATTGATTCTGCGCTTCAACCAGTACAACTACTATAACGGCATCTTCTGCCGGAGTATTGTAAGGTCCGTAGGCAGCCATCCATGAATGCCATCTATCCGAAAGACCTACTTCTGCCGTACCGGTTTTTCCGGCAAGCTGCACGATTTTATTATGCATGGGATACTGTGCAGTTCCGTCTGTGATTGTGTATCGCATATCAGCGCGAACCTGCGCAAACACCTCCGGCGGAATATCGCTCTGCCGTAATATCTCGGGCTTTTGTTCATATATAAGCTCATTGGTACCGGGAGTGCGCACTTCTTTTAACAAATGCGGTTTATAAATTACTCCGCCGTTGACAACCATTGCGACCATATTTGCAACTTGTAACGGAGAAGCCAGCATAAATCCCTGGCCGATGGCCATATTCATCGTATCTCCGCCAAGCCATTTTTCATGGAATTGTCGTTCTTTCCAAACGGGATTGGGCACCTGACCGATCGCTTGCCCCGGCAAATCGATTTCAGCAGATTTACCAAATCCGAAATCACGAACATAATCGACCATCTTATCGATACCGAGGTTATCACGGCAAACCGTCCAATAGTAAATATCACAGGATTGTGCGAGCGCATTCCGCAAATCCAAATACCCATGCCCATAACGCTGATGGCAACGGAATAAGTGATTACCGTATTCTACTTTACCGGAACATTGTATTTTTTTTTCGGGTGGAAAAGCTTTCTCTGAAAGAATAGCGGTAGACATCGCGATTTTAAACGTCGAAGCAGGCGGATAACTTGCATTGACTGCACGATTGAGCAGAGGGTTACGGGGATCATGCAAAACTTGCGCATACATCTCATTGCCGTTATCGTTCAAAAAAAGGTTGGAATCAAAAGAGGGGTACGAAACAAGCGCAAGAACTTCTCCTGTTGCAGGCTTTAGTACAACGGCGGCTCCGATACGCTTCCCCAGTGCATCTTCCGCAAGCTTTTGAATTTTCCGATCAATCGTTAAAATAAGATTGTTCCCCATCTTGGGCGGAATAACGGCGGTATTGTTTTCAATCAACCGCCCTCTTGCATCAACGGTACGGTATTCGCTGCCGTCCTCTCCGCGCAGCCACTCATCATAGTATTTTTCGATACCGGCCTTTCCGATTGAAGTATTTGCCGTGTACCCTTTATTATAGAAAGTTTTGAGTTCTTCTTTCGTTATATCGCCGACATAACCGAGGATATGAGAAAACGACCCCGTTTCAACATAGTTGCGCCTCGGTTTTGAATGCCATGAAACACCGGGAAGCTCATCGATATTCTCTGCCAACGTGGTAATAACTTCATAAGGAAGGTTTGAACGTATTTCAATACTCTGAAACGAAGTGCGCTTAACCGGCAATTTTTTTTCGATCTCTGCAACGGGAATGTGCAGAATATTTGCAAGACGGGTTATAACCGTTGAAAATGATTTTTTCGGAATTTTTCCCGGCGTTACCGACACGGCGAATGTATTGGTATTAAGCACCATCGGAATATTCGCATTACGGTCGAAAATTTCCCCACGCTGCGCCGGTATCCGTTCCGAACGTTGAGATATTGTTTGAGACTGTTTTCTAAATTGTGCGCCTTGAACAATCTGCATCGAAAACAATCTGAAAAGATATATTACTAAGATAGAGAAAACAAAAGTGCTGAAAACTTTAAGTCGCCTATTAACATACTGAAAATCCTGTTCGTACATCGCGCTCATAACTCCCTTATTTCAAAAGCATTAGGAAATACCCCCAACAGCATAAACAGCAGCGGCGCACAGAGAGCATTTTCTACAACTTCAATCCAAAAAGAGACTGCAAGCAGGTTATAAACCTGAATACTTTGCCCGAACAGTATATGTAATATCAATAGAATTCCGGCCTTTAAAAACGTTGCGGAAAGGCCGAGTATGAGCGGAAAAAAGAAGCGACGCACATTATATTTCCGGTACAATATGCCATACAGAAATCCGAGTGCGGTAAACACAAACGAATGAAGTCCCATCGGCGCCAGCGAAAGAAAATCAAAAATGAGCCCCGAAAAAAAACCCGCCG
>CAJPTT010000319.1 GCA_905373565.1 uncultured Treponema sp.
CGTCGAGTATTTATTTCAGTAGCGGCATGGATGCCGCTGGTTTAAACAGAAGCGACAACGCAGATGCCCGCATATTTGTAAAAGATGCAAAAAAGATTATATTGAGAACGCCAAGGCGTTTAAAAAGATAGACAATCAAGAGTTGCGAGGCTTTTTGCAGTATGTAACAACAGGCAAGGCAACTACGGCATACACAGGGAGGATAGAGCAGATGATACAAAATCGTGCTATTGACTATCCAAACTACAGTCCACCGAGGAAGATACCGGCAATAACTAAAATCAGGCATACGGGCACAAAGACATACTGCATATAGGGGGCGTACCAACTGCCGATTTTATGCTTGGCATGAAGGTTGATATCCTCAAGTGTTCGCTGTGCGCCATATACCCAAAAGATGACAAAGGCTGCCGTAACCGCAGCGAGCGGAAAAATGATGATGGCGATGGTGTCGGTAAAGGTGCCGAATACCCTCATGTCAAAGTTGAGCGGTACGGCGATACATGTTGCTAACACGGTGATAATAATCGCAGCTTTTTTTCTGCTGATTCTGAATTTTGACATCAGCGACTCAACCGGCACTTCCAACATAACAATCGAAGATGTGAGGGCTGCGAACATTGCGCAGAGAAAAAAGAGGATGCCGAAAAGGTAGCCTGCCGGCATGTGTGCGATAATTTTCGGCACGGCAATAAAGAGGAGCGCCGCTCCCGCCTGCGGATTTATTCCGAGCGAATATGCGACCGGAACGGTGAACAGGGCGCACATTATCGAAGCAAGAAAGTCCAAACCTGCCGTTTGGCGGGCGGTACGGGGAACATCGGATCTCTCCGGCATATAGCTTCCGTATACAAGCATTGCAGCTCCGCCGAGACTGAGGGTAAAGAAGGCCATCCCCAGCGCATATATCCAGATTCTGAAATGACCGAATACTTCCCACTTAGGCCTCAACATTATGGCAACTCCGCGTAATGCGCCCGGCAGGGTGAGCGCACGGATAACCATCACGGTAACGACGATGTAAAAAGTTGCCATCATCACGGTGGTAAAACGTTCGATGCCTTTTTGAATGCCGAGACTGACGATCAGCGCTGTTGCAACAAGGGCGGCGAGTGTCCACGGAATATTGGCGGGCGTGCCTGCAAAGGATTCGAAAAAGGATGGCGGCATCGTTGGGAATGTGTTGGTAATCGCCAATACAAGATAGCGCAGTATCCATCCGATGATAACGGTGTAGAATGATAAAATGCCGATAAGGGCTACAACCGGAAACCAACCGACGGCACGGAGTAGGGGATTCGCGGTTTTTTGTGCGATAACCGCTTCAAAAGCAAGTACCGGCCCCTTACGCATCTTTCGTCCGAATGCATATTCTCCCATCAATCCAAAGGCGGAAAAGCAAAATAAAAAAATGAGGTACGGAATAAGAAACGTGATGCCGCCGAACTCCGCTAAGCGGGCGGGAAACATCCAAATATTCGCCAATCCCATTGCCGAGCCTACGCAGGCAAGGAGCATACCGATGTTTGTTTTAAAAAGTTCTCGTTTTTGTTTCATTTTTACCTCTTCAAAAATGCTGCACGACTACTACTATTCACAAAGCAGAAGAGAGAATAATTCATTTTACCATTTTTTACAAGAAACGGTTTCTAAACGATTGCAGTATAATCTGCCGCCGCTATTTAGACGACAACTCCTGTTTAGAACGGCAGCTCGCTTTAGAGCGATAGGATAATTTCATAACATTTTCGGGACTAAACTCCCTATAAATTACCGTGTTATTTCTGTAGAATACAGTTATGGCTCAAAATATCATTCTTTGCGATGACCACGCGCTATGATAAGATCCGCATCATGATTTTTGATGACGGAACAGGTTTTGATACAGCGGTAATGCATGCTGCAAGCGAACTGTATTTTGGCATGAGGGGCATGGAAATGAGAGCAAAGCTGTTGGGCGGAACACTCACCATTACCAGTTTTAAAGTATAATATTACTCGATGAGCAACCATCTCACAAGAATGGTTTGAGAGGTGTCCGCGCTTTTTGCAAAACGATATCGGGCGGAGTTTAAGAAGAAATCTCTATAAAAACTTTTTACTTGTTTTCAGCAATATCCCATAGTGTATTAAAATATTTAGTTACTAAAACATATTGACATCGGCTGCATTTTAATGTATTTTTATTTTAGTAGCTAAAATAAAAGGAAGGTTTATTTTAAGCGGCACAAATGGCACCGCTTAAAAACACAGCGAGTTTGCGTAAGCGCAAACATCGCCTATTGATTGCACTTTTTCATTTTATTGCAAAAGTGCGGCAATTCGCCAATCCTCGCCTTTTGATAAAGGCTGCGGTTGTCGAATTTATAGGAAGATATAATGAATGATGTAGAAAGCCTTATACGACGGACGGTAAAAATTCAGTACAAAGTAAACGCTAACGATAAAAAGCCTAGAAGTTTCGGTACACAGCATACTTTGTACCAAAGTGAAATTCATTTTATAGAAGCGATAGGTTTGGATGGCGGACACAGCGCTTCCGAGCTTTCGGAAAAACTCGGCATTACGAACGGTGCCGTAACACAAGTTGCAGATAAGCTGCTAAAGAAAAAATTGATAGAAAAATATAAAAAAGCGGATAACAAAAAAACCGTTTATTTTAAGCTGACGAAAGAAGGAACGGTTGCCTATAACAATCACGAAAAATTTCACGCCGGTTTTAACGAGAAACTTACAGCGTATTTAAATTCACTTTCAAAAAAAGAATTTGACGCAATTGTTCGTTTAGCGGAATTGGTAGATAACAATATTCCCGATTTAAGCTCAAATGAAGGCTTATTTTAGACAATGCAGTTGGCATTGTCTAAAAACGCTGCGAGTTTGCGTAAGCGCAAACTCGCGGATTATATGTGCGCGTTCCGCGCACGAATGCAACAGTCTCCAAAATTGATATTTTGTTCGACTGTTGCATTTTAAGGAAGGTTTATTTTAAGGAGGATTTACTATGAAAGCTGCTATCATTGTATTTAGTCCTTCGGGACACACATTGGCTGCTGCACGCATGATTCAGAGGAGTATCGAAGAGAAAGGCGGCATAACCGATATCGTAAATGTCACAAAAGACGACAGTCTATTGGCTGCCTCAAAATCGGAACGGCAAAACAT
>CAJPTT010000320.1 GCA_905373565.1 uncultured Treponema sp.
TAGAATAAGTAGAAAAATCGAATAAAATTACTTATAGGGTTACACGAGCGCGTGTCTGAGGAAAACGACACCCTCGCTGCGGAATCTACCTGCAAATTTATTTTGATTTTTTAAGCTGAATTTATGAGGGGGAGTGTATGAAGAAAACAATTTTGTTGCTGTTGCTTGCTCTTTTAGCAAGCAACTTGTTTGCAGGTCCATTTGGCTTGGAAATGGGAATGACGCTGGAAAAAATTAAAGAAAAATGCGGTGGAAAAGAACCTAGGTATACTGGTGGTGGACATAATTATAAGATAGAACCTATCAAAAAAAATGATATATTTATTGAATATACGGCGAGCGTTCATGATGATTTAGGTTTGTTTGTTATTATTGCTGAAACTTCTCCTTTTAATGTTGAAGAAAGCAAAGCAAAATTAAAGCTATTGGCTCTGATGCTGGGAACGCATTATGGAAAAGGAGAAGCAAATGCAGACGGGAATTCTTATATATGGCTTTCAAGTCACCATGAGGTATTAAAAAAAGAAAAACTGTATGGTGTAATGCTTGGAATTGTACCTACAGGTGAAGAAAAAGAATATATCGGTTTGATGTATGTCTTTGAGAATTTTCAAAAAGCTCAGGAAACTAGTGGTGGTCCCTTTTAGTGCGGTTGCTACTTGAAAAAATATTAGGTAGACAAACTATCCGTTTGTGTGGAACTTGCCTTACATATTTAATCAATTGAAGATAGGAGGTCTTCATGAGTAAAAAATTGATATCTTTTAGTATTATGCTTTTGTTAATGTTTGCGGTTATTTCATCTCTTTTTGCAGACACCAAACTAGGTCAAAATGATCGATATGTTGTTCGTACTGACGGGTATGGAACTTACTATATTGATGATACTGTAGCAGGACAATGTATGCTTGCACTCAGAGTAGAAAAAACAGAAGAACGTGGTGTCTATAATTTTTTCTGCGAAGGTAAATCATATCGTAGGATTAAAAGCGGTATACAACTTGCAGGTATTATTGGTAGTCATATTACAACAGGTTCGAAAGTAGTAGCTTCTATCGTGAGTTGGGCAGCAGGTGTAATTTATGACGAAGCATGTGCTTATTTTGAGTAAGCTTTTGATAAGGATATATTGATTCAAAATCGGCATACTGGAAGTTCCACGCAGTAATGTCGATTTTTTCAAAAATATTCAACAATATTTTATATGATCCGGCAGTTCCTAAAAAATCTCAAAATTCTGTAGGACTTTTATTTCATGCCTCTGTTTTCCTATGTCGAAAATACTATTATCAACCCTATCTATGCTAATAAAAGAAGTATAGCGGTTGAAATTATTTAAAAGTCTTTTTGCGCGCGGGGTGCATATCAATTTTGCGCACCAGACCTTCAAGTGGTCGAATGAAGCGCGGGGCAATGCGGCAGTGTACTGCATTATTGTCGGCTTTTCTCTCCGGAACCGAACGGAAAAGCAACTCTTTTTATATGACGATATAAAAGGAGAGCCGAAAGCTCAAACAGTCAAGCGGATAAATGCTTATTTAGCCGATGCGCAAAATATGTTTATTGATAGTAGAAGTTCGGTACTTGATACACAAACTAATCCGATGGTGTTTGGCAGTATGCCGAATGACGGCGGTAATCTCATTATAGAAGAAAATGAATACGCCTCCTTTTTACAACAAGAACCGGAAGCAGAACGGTATATACGTCCGTTTTTGGGGGCGGAAGAGTTTATCAATAATAAAAAACGATATTGTCTCTGGCTTTTGAATGCGGAACCTCAGCACTTAAAAAAATGCCCGCTCATTGTAGCGTATTGAAAATGTCCGTACATTCCGACAGATGAGCAAAAGCGAGGGAACGCGGAAAATAGCTGATACACCGACACGGTTTCACGTAGAAAATATGCCGGTAGCTACTTATATAGCGATTCCTGAAACATCATCAGAAAATAGAAAATATATTCCAATAGGATTTTTAGAACCCTCTGTATTGTGCAGTAATGCCATGCGACTAATACCTCATGCAACGCTGTACGAGTTCGGGGTGCTTACCTCACAGATGCACATGGCGTGGATGCGTACCGTATGCGGACGGTTGGAAATGCGTTACCGCTATTCCGCGCAGATCGTGTATAACAACTTCCCGTGGCCGGATGTTTCGGAAGCGCAAAAGGCAGCGATTATGCAAAAGGCGCAAGCGGTATTGGACGCGTGCTCGCAGTTTCCCGATAGTTCCCTTGCCGATTTGTACGATCCCAATACGATGTCGCCGGTACTCATCAAAGCGCACGCCGCCCTCGATGCCGCTGTGGATAAGCTGTACCGGAAAGCCCCCTTCCCCGATGATGCCGCCCGTGTGGCTTTTTTGTTCGAGCTGTATGGGAAGAAGACGGAGGGGGCGCTAAAAACAAAGCCGAGAGAAGTAATGTAGAATGGGAGTGAATAGAAAAAATTCAACTAAAATACAGCCAGCATGAAATAATAAGTAAAGCAATAATAATCGGCAAATAGAATGCATTTACTGTATTAAAAGGTTTTGATTTAATCGTGATATGGGCTATATCCATTGAGAAATCTATATCTTTTGCATCTTTTGTTCGGACAATATCATATAATTTACGATATAAACGTTCTGTTTTTAGGACATTCCTATTTAGTACCCAAAACAAACCGGTAGGAAGTAGTGCACATAATATAATAAACCAGCTTCCTCGCTTTTCTGCTAATGTTAATACTCCAACTACAAGTAAGATAGTCCATGTTTTTAATTGAATGGATTCATTATTCATTCTTACAATAACATTTTGGATAAATTCTAAATGTTTTAATTTATTGTCCATAATTACACCTTTCTCTGATGAATTACTTGTCTCGAAATAATAGGTCTAATTTCATTAATGCAGAATTCGGATATTTTTCGCCATTCGGCACACCGGTTTCCCACTTCGATAGCTCAACCATTGATAATTTATATAAATTTTTAATATCAACAGGAAAAGCCATTGCTAGATTCTCAGCGCCCATAGAAAAAGACTTTCTCATTTCGCCTTCTGCTATTCTTGATCGACTAATTTTTTTTCTAATAAATTGTAATAGCGATAATTCATAATATATCCAAGGTGAGTAAGTAAATTGATGAAGATTATTTAAAGACAATGAC
>CAJPTT010000321.1 GCA_905373565.1 uncultured Treponema sp.
CCGTTTCTGAACAGGTTACCTTGAAATGCGATGTTCTAAATCGTGCTATTTGTACGATTTAGAACTCGTCGACCTGTTCGACAACGCAGTTACCGAACAGGTCTAATATCTATCTTGAAAAAGAAGATTTTTCAAAATCAAAATTTTACGCAAAACAAGCCCTAAACGAAATCCGTTATATGATAGGTTCCGGAAGTATTGAGTTTACGGAAGATTTTGAAAAAATCATACGCGAGATTTGCACTGCATTTGAAGTGAATTTCGGAATAAAAACAAATCTATATGTTGCAAGTCAGAAAATAGTTGCACTCAAAAATACGCACAAGACACATCTTATCAGAATTTTGCAGGAGGCGTTGAGTAATATTTCACGGCATTCCGATGCGACACAAGTTGAAATAAAAATTGTGGACGGGATTGATGATTTCCGTTTTATCATCTGCGATAACGGAAAAGGTTTTGAAGAAACCGAAGTTGAAAGCAAGAAGCTAAAAACTGCTGTAAAGCATTACGGACTTACCAATATCAAAAAGCGTGCCCAACTGATAGACGGCAGCGCGGATTTTATAAATGAAGGAGGTTTTACCATTGCAATCACCGTTAAAGATTCTATTCATTGATGATCACACGGGCTTACGGGACGGAATGATTTTTATGCTTCAAAACAGAAATCCGTCACTTTCGATAATCGGTGTCGGAACAATCCCAGAAGCGGTAAAAAAACTTAATGAAGATAAAGATATCAAAATTGTGATTCTCGATTTAAACCTCGACGGTGAAAACTCGCTTGAATCGGTTTCAAAAATGAGAGGTGTGAAGCCTGATATTTTAATTTTGGTTTACACTATGTACAATGATGATATTCACGTAGAACATGCACTTTTGATCGGCGTTCAAGGTTTTATTACAAAAGAAGCCTCGATTGATGAAGTTGAAAAAGCAATCCTTGCGGTAGGTTCAGGGAACACGTATTACAATAGCGTTGCAAGCAAAGTTTTGCACACTCTTTTACCGCAGAATAAAGGCAAGCACATCGTCCGTGACGAAAAAAGCTATCTTTTTGATAATTACAAAAGTCTTTCAAAAAAAGAGCAAGAAGTTTTCATTCATCTTGCTGAAGGGCTTGATGTAGTTGAAATTGCAAAACTGCTCGGAAAATCGGAAAAAACAATCTTAAATCAGCGGACGGCCGTTTACGGAAAAATGTTTATTCGCGATCGGCATGATTTGATTGAAAAAGCAAAACTTTTAGGGCTGCTATTTTAATGAGAAAAAATGTAATGAACCGAATCAGCCGAAGGATGTTTACAGTCATTTTCACCATTGCAAGCATTTTGATTAATTATATGTGTTCATATCTTGCAGGGCTTGTTGCTTTTCCTTTATATTTGGATTCTTTGCTTACTATTGCCGTAACAGCCTTGTGCGGACTTATTCCGGGGATTATGTGTGCAATCGCAAGTAACGCTCTTTTGTGTATTTTCGCAAATACAGGGATTCTTTTTATGCTATGTCATATTTCTACCGCAGTAGTTGCACATCTGGTATTTTATTCCGAACGAAAAAAAGCAAAGACGCCTTCAAACCCGAATACCCCTTATACGGATATTTCTTACACAACCGAAAATTTTATGTGGATAGGTTTTATCTCAGCCATTACCAATTCAATTCTGGGCGACACCATTTCCTATCTTTTTTACTCAGCAAATACCTCCATTCCTCAAGTAGACAATGCCGTTCAAGGAATCTATGTTGTAACACAGAGCTTAACATTTGCGGCATACTTCGGCGGCACCGTTACAAATTTGATAGATAAAGTTTTCAGTGCGACAGTAAGCTTGTTCGTATATAGATTTTATCAACGCTGCCCCGCACGAATCGAAAATCAATAGCGTCGGCGTAGAGTGTTTCCGCTGTGTTTATAATTCATAGTAGACCGGGGGAGGGGGATATTCTGAAAATTTATGACCATAAGCCCGCAAATTTTCAGAGTATGCGTATGATTGACGGTAAAGAGGTTTCCTTTTACAATGAAAAGAAAAGGAGCGAACGATGGATAACTGTATTTTTTGCAAAATTATTAAAGGAGAAATTCCGTGCATGAAAATCTATGAAGATGAGCATACGCTTGTCTTTATGGATATTGCGAAAGATGTCGACGGACACATGCTTGTTATCCCCAAAAAGCATGTTACGAATATCTTGGATGCGGACGGAGAAACGCTCCACCACGTGATGGATACGGTAAAAAAAGTTGCAAATCACTGTGTAGACGACTGCGGATACGAAGGCGTCAATATGCTGAATGCAAACAACCAATGCGCAGGACAGACTGTTTTTCATCTGCATATACATTTAATTCCGAGAAAATCCGGCGATGCCGTACCGAGCTTCCCGAAATTCGCTGGTGCCGTACACCCTCTCGAAGAAACCTACAAAAAGCTCAAAATCTAAGAATATCAGGGCGACCGCATTAAAAATATTTTTAGCGGGTGCCTTCCTTCTGTGCGAAACGTTGAGCACTGTGCCCCGACGCTTGCGTCGAGGTTGTTGATTTTACGGGAATAGTCAAGAAACTGTCTGATGCAGTTTGTCCTGAATTTGCAGTATTGACAAAACTCGAATTATATGAATAATGCTTCAAGCATGAGTGCCGATGCAGTTAGTCTTTGTGCTTATGCAAAGATTAATATTCATCTAAAGGTTCTGGCAAAAAGAGATGATGGGTTTCACGACCTTGAAAGTATTTTTCAGCGTATTTCGATAGCGGATTATCTTTCCATAACAAAAATAAGCGATTCGCACGGTTGTACGGTTGAATCTCCTTTGTTGCCTTTACCTGCAGAAAACACATTGACTAAAGCATGGAAAGTGTTTAAAGGTGCAACGGGTATCAATACCGGTATAGAAGTTCGGTTAATAAAGAACCTTCCGGCAGGAAGCGGCTTAGGGGCAGGATCCTCCGATGCTGCTGCTTTGCTGAAGGCTGTAAATGAACTTTTTGCGACATCATTATCTCGTTCCGAACTTATGGAGCTTGCTCTACAGATTGGGAGTGATGTACCGTTCTTTTTTAGCGATCCGGCAGGAATTGTGACGGGACGAGGAGAGATTTTTGAAACGCTTCAAGCTCGTACCGATTGTTTCGGCATATT
>CAJPTT010000322.1 GCA_905373565.1 uncultured Treponema sp.
TTATACGGATTTGCGCAGCGAAATCGGTGCGGAACTGATGTTGCAGCCGGTATTGGAAAAAGATTCGGTTGTTTTTTCGGCCGATAGAGGATATGCTTGTTTGTTCTTTTTACGGAATGAGTATATGACAACACCGACTTCCGTGTATGTTGCAAATTGGGAACGGCTGGTAACAAAAAAGTGGCTGCCTCCCTATATCAGCGGTAGGTCGTTCCGTAAGTACGGTTCTGCCGATCCGGGACTCTTATATGTATGGTCGGAGCAAAAAGTACCGAATGAAGCAGCGCTTACCGTTACCAATTGTATCGGTTTTTATGATTACCGAAATGCCGCCGAAACCGTAACGGCATATTCAGCCTATACTCAAGCAGCGGCGGAAGAAACTACTCGAACTGCCGGTAGACCGGTGGGAAATCTGGCTGTTACTCCGATATATCAAAATGCTCCGGTAAATCAACCGGCTGACGCCGCGCCTAAAACACAGGTCTCCGCTGTTTCCGAACCGGCGGCTGCAGAACAAACTCCTGCAGCGCAACCTGCCGAGCAGGAACCGTCTGTGCAGCCGACAAAAAACGAAGAACCGAAAAAAGATTACCGATATGTACAGGAACTCTTGGATAAAATTGCGGAACTTGAGCAATCTTCCGATACATTGTCCATGGAAGAAATCAAAAAATTACGTACGGAAGTAGACGAAGCAATAGAGGCTATGCAGGAAGAATAATGCCGTCATCAATTCTTGAACAAGCAAAAAAACAATTTGCCAAGGGGAATTATCAACAGGTCATCAGCTTATTGGAACCGCACGTTACGCAATACGTTGTGTCGGGTGATACGAAAGATGTTCTGTATAATGCTTCATTTAACAAATCGTTTCCGTTTTATTTGTATTTAGGGCTTGCTTGTTTACATGCAGGGGATATCGGCGGTGCCGTTGACTATTTGACCTGCGCTGGGAAAATTAAAATGACTGATCCGGATTTGCTATGTGCACAGGCCGTGCTGTTTTTACGGCGCGGAGATACCGCACGTGCGATAGACTATTATCTGGATGCTATTGAATATAATCCCAACCATGCATTGGCTCGCAGCGGATTGGAGTTTATTCGAACTCATAATACGCCGGAGGCAATAGGAGAAGCCGTTCAATCGGGCGAAATAAAAAAGTTTTATCCGCGCCCCGGAGTGCAGGCTTATATTAAAAAGCGAATAACCTTTTTTGTCTTTCTTGCGGCCGTTGTGTTTGTCGCGATAATTGCAGTAACGGTATCGATAAAATTACCGTTGTCGATACGGACACGAAATAATAACAGAGCCGACCTTTCGGCATTGACATTATTGTCTGACGAAAAGGCTCGTCCGATCGATACGAGTGGAACGTATCGGTATACGCTTTCTGAAAAAGAAGTGTTGGCCGCATATCGAAATGCGCAGAAATACTTTCAGGATTCGCGGGATAATTTGGCTCAGATTGAGGTGAACCGTATTTTGTCTTCGAACGCTGCTCACTCGATTAAACAAAAAGCACGGCTGTTGATGGACTATTTTTCAACGCCGGGGTTCGATACCGTTCGGGATATACCTGTCTACAGTGATGTGCGTGCGGATATTCCGCTGTATCTCGATTGCTGGACAATTTGGTCGGGTGTTGCAACCAACGTACAGTCTAACGGAGAAAATACGAGCTTTGATCTTTTAGTAGGCTACGATGACCGTATTCAACTGGAAGGGGTTGTACCGATATTTTGTAATTTTTCTATTCGGATAGATTCGGAGCGCCCTATCGAAGTATTGGGGAAAATTCAGCAGCGAGGGGGTGTCCTCTTTTTAAAAGCGTCCGGTATTCATCAAAGCCAAGTACCGGCAAACAAAAAATAAAAGCGTACCCATGGAAACGGTAATTTTTAGAGGTACCGATAATTAATCGGAGTAGAGAAAATATGTATACGGCGGAAAAAGTACGGATAGGAGGAAAGGGATGCGTTCGAAGTCTCGAACTCGGCGGCAATGCTCCCATTGCTATTCAGACTATGTGGAAACAGCCGCTGAACGAAGATATATTACAGGAAACGGTACGGAGAATAGCCGAATTGGAACAGCTTGGCTGCGACATTCTCCGGTTTGCCGTACCGGATTCCGAAAGCGCCGAAGCGTTTGTCAAGCTTACCGAAATGACGCCGATGCCGCTTGTTGCCGATATTCACTTTGACTACCGGCTTGCGCTGCGCTGTATGGACGGCTGTGCCGCAAAGATACGCATCAATCCGGGAAATATCGGAACGGAAGATCGGGTGAACGCAGTTATTAAAAAGGCGCAGGATACCGGTACGGCACTTCGCATCGGCGTCAACAGCGGCTCTCTTCCTGTCGATATACGGAATCGTATGGAGCAGGAAATTTGTGAGGGGCGCAATGCGGAGGAGGCGAGAGCGGCTGCGTTGGTAGCGGGGGCACAGCGAGAAGCGGCGCTTTTTGATAAACACGGCTTTAAGCAGTACCTCGTATCGATGAAAGCATCGTCGGTAAAGGAGACTGTCCTTGCCAATGAGCTGTTTGCCGCCCTGTCCACTGCGCCGCTCCATTTGGGTGTTACGGAGGCCGGCCCTTTGGTTTCGGGGATTGTCAAAAGCGCCCTTGCTTTTTCCAAGCTGCTTGAACGGACTATAGGCGCTACCGTGCGGGTAAGCCTTTCCGATACTATGGAAAACGAGGTTATTGCAGCGCGGGAAATCTTGACGGAATGCGGAAAACGACAGGGCGGTATCAGGCTGGTATCCTGCCCCCGCTGCGGCCGCAACGGATTTGATGTTCACGGTTTTGTCACGCGTTGGCAGCATCGGCTTTTTGCCGAAAAAAAAGACCTAACTGTTGCGGTGATGGGATGCGTTGTTAATGGGCCCGGGGAAGGAAGGTTTGCCGATATCGGTATTACCGGCGCCGAAAACTTTATCCTGCTGTTTAAACAGGGCGTTATCGTACAACGTATCGATATGCAGGGATTGACGGAAGCTGAAAGAAATGCGGCGATCGATGCGGCTTTTGAAAAGGAGCTGGAGAGTTTATGAAAAAAATTGCAATAATATGTTTTACCGTTTTTATAAGTACGGTTCCGTATGCGCAAAGGATAGCGG
>CAJPTT010000323.1 GCA_905373565.1 uncultured Treponema sp.
TCTCATCTTTACCCCGAAAAACGGCCATGCCGTTCAATACGACAGCTATCCTGCAATTCATTCGATTGTGCAAAGGGCGGAAAAGCGGGAATATACGATGCGTCCGCTTGCGCTTCGATGGGAACCTATTACTCAGACCGAACTTGATTTGAGGCTGCGTGATACCGATGCGGAAGCTCCTGCTTTTTTTACATTGCGGTTACGCAATAACGCCCGTCTTTTGCAAGAGCACGATTTTATCTTTTCGGCTTTATACAGTGAAGAACCTGCGCCGGAGGATAAGAATGCGGTGTTGCGGACTCATTTTGAAGACGGCTTGATTATTTCCGCTGAAACAACAAAAGGAACACAAACTATCGCGCTCAATCGGTATCGAAACGGTGTTTTGGCGCAAAAAGAATATGATTATGACGGTGATGGATTTTTTGAGGTGCTGGAGCAGTACGGCAAGCAGGGAACGCTTGAAAAAATTTCGGTTGATACCAATAAAGATAAGGTATTTGAGTATTATGAAGTGTATAAAACGGACGGTACCGTCATAAAAAATTGGGATGGAAATGAAGATGGCACGCCGGAAATTCAGTATACTCAATTTCCGTCAGGGAATGCTCAAACAGTCTGGACTCACCGTTATTCGGGATTACCGGTATCGGTTTATTATAAAGACGGTATGCCGGAGCGGTTAACCGTTGGCAGAACAAATGTGCCGTTGATAAAAGATTCTTCGTACAATCTATATTGGCTTGGGATGTGCCCTTCTTTTTCGGATAAGGTAACCGAACGGCTTGCCGAGCTGTTTAATGACAATGCTGCCGATGTGGAAGCACGGACAGTGCTGATCGGAAGTTATGAATTGTATGCCGTTCGTTCCGGTGGTGCCGTATTCGTGCAGATGTTCACAGCTCCCGTTACGGTAGAGGAGAAAAGGTGAAGCGCCCTTCATTATTGTTATCCGTCCTGTTGATCGAGTTGGTATGTTTCTGTTCCTGTACAACGGTTACCCCGCCTTCAAGTGTCGATTACACGGATGGTCGCAGTGTCATACGGGAAATCGAAACCGTTCGCGATCTTATTGAGGAAAAACCGCTTGAGGCTTTGCTGCGGGCTAAACGTTTAACGCTGTATTCCGAAAGTATGGATGACATAAATGTATTGTATCAAGAGACGGAACTCGCTGTTGAGAAGCTTTTTTTTGACGCTGTGGATAACGGTACATGGGCAGAAGCGCTCAAAATCTTCCGGTCGCTTGCCGCCTTAGGGAACGCACCTACCCAATGGAGCGAACAAAAACTCATGTCGGCACAGCGGGATAAATGGAAAGAAAAAAAATTCGATGCATTAATTCAAGATACCGTCCGATTATCCGGCGGAGTGCATGACGCCCCTTCTTTGGAAACCGTCCGAAAGATGATGAAAGGAGTCGTAACGGTTTGGGTTGACCGCGGTATGACAATCGAAAAAGGTTTGGGGAGAGCCGATCGGATGATCGGTTCGGGTTTTTTTATCGACGCTAACGGCTATTTAATTACAAACTATCATGTTATTCAAAGCGAGGTTGATCCCGAATACGAAGGGTATTCCCGTGTATATGTTAAGCTTGCCGAAAACCCTACGGTACGGATACCGGCAAAGGTGGTCGGCTGGGATACGGTCTTTGATCTTGCGCTTCTTAAAACCGAGATTAATCCTGAAGTGTATTTTCAGCTCGGCTCTTCGGAAGATTTGAATACCGGCAGCAGAATCTATGCGATCGGTTCCCCCGCCGGTTTGGAACAAACGCTCACATCAGGGATCGTATCGGCACAGAATCGGCGCCTTTTGTCTTTGGGCAGTGTATTGCAGATCGATGCGCCCGTTAATCACGGTAGTTCCGGCGGGCCGATTATCGACGAGGCGGGTAGGGTACAGGCGATTGTGTTTGCCGGCCTTGAACGCAACGAGGGTTTAAACTTTGCGATACCGGTTGAGCTGCTGCGGCTTATACTTCCCCAACTCTATACAGGGGGTGAAATAGTTCATGCTTGGATGTCCTGTTACGGAGTTTCCGTAAAGGAAGCGCCGCAGCAGGAAGCCGGAACGGAACTGGTTTATGCAGTGCCGGGCTCATCCGCATCGGCTATTCCTGTCGGCGCTCTGATTACCCATCTGAATGGGCGGGCTGTTCCCGATTTGGAAGCACTGCAAGCCGAACTGATGCGCTTGAGTGCCGGTACGATTGTTAAGCTTTCAGGGTATGCGCCCATACCGGCCGGTATTGCGAATGAAGCTCATGCTTCCGCTTTGGACGTCGATACAAATCGCAGCGCCGACAACGCAATGAAAATGACCGGCGAGGCTGCCGACAGTGGCGCCGGGGCGCAACAGCGTGAACATAGTTGGGATAAAACACGGCAGGATTGGTACGTACAGCTGGAAGTCCGCCCTCAACAGCCGGCTGAATTGGTGTACCAAAAAGATAGCCGTGCGCGGGCTATGCTACCGCTGTACGGTATCTATCTCGAAAGTGCAGGCGGGAAAAAAAAATTTCGGATAACAGATGTTATTCCCGGAAGTTATGCCGACGAAACGGGCTTTTCTGCGGGCGATTACCTTGAAATCCATAAGATGGAAGTACAAAAAGATGAAGAAGCTGTATACACCCAAATTTACACGAAGCGCCGGAAGTCTGCGTATCTCGATACGTTCATCGATATTTGGGCATACCTAGACAACCCATCATACTTTTAGGGATTTACGTATTGTTTATAGTCTCCGTAACCGGCGGCATCCATTTCTTCGTACGGAACAAATCGCAGCGAAGCTCCATTGATGCAATAGCGTAAACCTGTTTTATCTTGCGGGCCGTCGTCAAAAACATGACCTAAATGCGTGCCGCCGGTTTTTGAGGTAACCTCAACTCTGTTCATGCCGTGGCTGCCGTCGTGCGTAAAATCAACTGCCTGCGAGGTAATCGGTTTGGTAAAGCTCGGCCATCCGCAGCCTGCATCGTATTTATCGCTCGAAGAAAAAAGCGGTTTTCCCGTAACAATGTCTACATAAATGCCTTTCCCGTCGAACTTATCGTATTCGCTGGTAAAGGGGCGTTCGGTTGCTTTCTCCTGCGTTACACTGTATTGCAGCGGCGTCAGTC
>CAJPTT010000324.1 GCA_905373565.1 uncultured Treponema sp.
ATAAAAAACATGGAGAAAGTCCCGCTGCTAAATATACAAGATTTAGATTAATAAGTTCCGTACTAAGGGATAAATATAAGTTTCAAGATTTAGTTGAAGTTGATTGTTTTGTAGGGTATATAAAAACAAAATACATTAATTCAGAAAATACCTAACACCCACCTCAAATCCTAGCATTGATGAAGTTTTTTATAAAATATGGTACACTACGAAAAATGGAGGTTCTTATATGTCAACAATATCCTTTGAGCAACTTTCAGTACAAGTTGATATGCTTTCTTACACTGAAAGAATCAGATTGCTTAATAAAATAGTACAAACTTTACACACCCCTGTAAAAGTTCATAAAAGAGAAGCCCCCGACTTTGACGCCACCTTTGGTTTATGGAAAGACAGAGATATTTCTGTTCAAGAAATAAGAACCAAGGCTTGGGGCATCAAAAATTGACCAAAAACTATCAAACCTTTATAGAACATACCGGCAGTACGCTCATAAAAAAGGGCGCCGTACTGAACGAATATTTTGATACTTATCAATTCTCTTCCGAATACGGTAAGGGATTCACCGCCGTATACGAGCTTAATTCTTATGCGAATATTTGTATTGCTGAGCATTCATATACCAGCGATTTTGAATACTCCGTGTCGACGGAAGATTCCATCACCATACAGCAGTACGATTCCATCGATTCGGATCGGCGCTATCCGCAGGGAAATGTTTCGGCGGGGATGCAATATATTGACTATACGCCGGACAATCGCAAGTATCGGTATGTGATCAAAAAAGATGTTCCTGCAAAAGTGATCAGTGTTCAACTGTTGCCGGATTATTATGAAATGTATCTGAAAAAAGAGTTCGGCATAAAAGGTATCGATTTGAAAAAGGAATTACAGGTGTTTCCGTACGGTGTTGTAATTCCCGAAATTGCGTCAATATTTAACCGTATCCGCATTTTCAAAGGCAGTAAAATCTCTACTCGATTATTTTTCAAAAGTAAGATAGATGAACTGACTGCAATCATTATTCAAAAAGCGGAAGAGCTCCACCATGCGGATGACAGAAAAATTGCCGATTCCGATAGATACGCTGTTGCACGGATTATGGAATATGTGAACGCTCATTTGTCGAAGAACTTTTTATTGTCTGATTTGGCATCTGAATCGTATATGAGTGTTTCAAAATTCAAATATGTATTTAAAGCGGTTACGGGACAAAGTTTTTCCGATTACATCACGCAAAAAAGAATGGAATTGGCATGCGAACTGTTGGTGCAGAGTAATCTCTATGTAGCGGAAATCGCCTATCGACTCGGTTATAAAAATGCAGGAAGCTTTTCCGTTCAATTCAAAAACTATACAGGTGTGCTGCCATCGAATTATCGTTTAAACAGAGCTTGCGACATTATAAAATAATAGTCGGTTCTGCAGAAATATCACTTGAGTTTTTTGAGATGCTTTAGTGGATATTTCAGAACAGTTGTGTACAGCGGGCAATCTACGGTACACGTAATGAACCATTATCATAAAATTACCCGTCGCGCCATTCCCCTACATCATCCACCGTTCCGCTTCATATTGAATATTCCACAGCCTGCGGTACAGTCCGTTTTGCGCAATCAGTTCATCATGCGTACCTCGCTCGCTGATTGTTCCATTTTCGAGCACGAGTATCTGATCGGCGTTCCGTATGGTAGAAAGTTTATGGGCAATCATAATTACCGTTTTATTTTTCAAAAGTTCTTGCAACGCTGTTTGGATCATCCGCTCGTTTTCCACATCGACGTTTGCCGTCACTTCATCCAAAAGAACAATCGGCGCATCCTTGATAATCGCCCGTGCAATGGAGATGCGCTGCTTTTCTCCGCCGGAAAGCCGTGAGCCTGCTTCTCCGATAACGGTGTCATAGCCGCTTTCCATCGCTTCAATAAAACCCGCACAACCTGCACGCCGAGCCGCTTCTTGCACTTCTTCAACCGTCGCTTCAGGTCGTCCTATTCGGATATTGTTCAGCACAGTATCGTTAAACAAAAATACATCCTGAAATACAAAACTGATATTCTTTAACAAGTTTTCGTACGAGAGCGTTTTTACCGCTTTGCCGCCGATGCTGATCTCCCCGTGCCCGGGCAGGATATCCCAAAAGCGCGCAATCAAATTCGTAATCGTTGTTTTGCCGCTCCCCGAAAGTCCGACAAGAGCCGTCGTCGTTCCTTCCGGTGCGCAAAAACTAACATCTCGCAATACCGGCGTTTTATTGTATGCAAAATTCACATGCTCAAAACAAATATCGTACCGCTCAAGTTTTTCCGTGCCGGAAATATCTTCTAATTTAGGAATCGTCTTAATTTGATTCATCCGGTCGATGGACTGCTGCGTCATCTTTGCAAAGATACTGAATATCCCCATCGCTTCGGCGCCGGTAAAAAGACTGAACGAGGCAAGCATCAATAAAAAGGCTTGCGGAAATGCGAAGTCCTTGTGCAATAGAAACAGTCCGGAAAGAAATACAATTCCCGTCGTAATGAGCCGAAAACATAGTTGATACATGCCTATCGGCGGGATATGAACAAATTCTCCTCGCACGGAAAATGCGCGCAATCTTTCATAAGTGTCTTGTGTTTTTGAAAATTGTTTTTCCGTCATATTGTAGGATTTCAATACGGACAGTCCCTTGATAAATTCAATCGTATCCTCCGTCACCTGCCCGATCAATTTTTGCCGATTCAGCTTGAACACATCCTGCCGTGTTGCAAGATATCGGTAGGCAAACCATGTCGGGATGAGCAAGACCAGCACGAGCAAAAAAATACGGTAATCAAATGAGAGGCAGATCATAAGCGCGATGACAAATACCGGAATGCCGACTGCAACTTTTTCAATGACACCTATGCCTTCTATTTCCAAAAACGCTGCGTCCGAGGTAATCGTTGAAACCACATCGCCCAAATTCTTTTCATTAAAAAAACCGAGCGGCACCTTCCGCAATTCCTTCCCCAACGTTTTGCGCTCTTCCGCCATACACTTATACCCAGCGCCCGACCGCAGACACGAAACAAGGTAGCGCAGCACGATGCGGGCAAGAAGACTCACCAGCATAATCAGCGAATACCGGATCATTACC
>CAJPTT010000325.1 GCA_905373565.1 uncultured Treponema sp.
TTGAAGGCAAAATTATGGAAGCGGCAAAAGAGATGCAGATTGAAGAATACCGAACTATTAGAAAGAGTCCCGACGGCGACGAATGGAAGCTGCTCGATTTCGGCTCTATCGTTGTGCATTTAATGAGCCCCACCGCCCGAAAATTTTACGACCTTGAACGCCTGTGGTATGACAGCCCTAATCTGTTAGTTTAATGCGCATCATATCCGGCTGTTCCACTATAGAAGACTGTATCCGCCGCTACGGTACGGACGCCCGCACGTGTTTTGTGTTTCCGTCACGGATTGCGGCTCGGCTTTGGATGCATCGTGCGCTTGCGTTGACCGGCCTTGCAGCGGTTCCTGCAGAACTGTTTATCGCATGGGATGCCTTTAAGGCGGAGTGCTGTATCGCTCAAGCGGAAAATAAAAATCCGGTATCTCAGATTATCCGCTTGCTCTTTGCGCATCATATTGCAGCCGACAATGCTGCGGCGGAAAAGCCCTTTCTACAGAACATCATCCCGGCGGACTACGCAGCCGACGGTGTTATATTTGCGCAATGGATTGCCGGTATTTTGCCGCAGTTGGATCACTGGGAAAAACGCGCGGCGCAGCATAAAGCCGGTAAAGATGCCGAGTTCTCCGATTTACGGATTTTGAAAAAAGCATATACGGAATTTTTGGACGCGCACCGCCTCTTTGAACCTTCGTGGGCAGGGGCGGAATTTATCCCGCATGCACAACAGTACATTTTACTGTATCCCGAATTAATGGAAGATTTTGACGAGTATCGCAGTCTATTGGAAGAACGGCCTGAACTGTCGATACTCCCCTCCCCTGCCTTTAAAGCGGAAACAACGCCGCTTATCCAATTCGGCACCATGCGGGAAGAAATCCGGTCAACCGCGCTCGCAGTTGAGCAGCTCTTGGCAACCGGAGTTCCCGCCGATGATATTGCGCTCAGCATTGCCGGTATTGAAGATACCGTACCGTACCTCAAGCGGGAGTTTGCATTGCGGAATATCCCTGCGGAATTTCGGCTCGGGTTTAAACTCGGCGAACAGCAGGCGGGGCAGCTCTTTCCGCTGCTTGAACAGTGCGTACAGGAACATTACTCATTTGAAAGCCTTAAACCGCTGCTGCTCAATCCTCATATTCCGTGGAAGCATCCTGCGCAGATACAGGCGCTCATCAATTTCGGCATAAAAAACAACTGTCTCGTTTCGTGGAAAGATGAAGGGCTGTATAAAAATGTCTGGAAGGAGGCATTTAAACTCCCTATCCCGTATAATCCTCATAGCAGTGCTGAGGAGGAGCAAGCCGAAAAAGAGCAGGCAAAGGAATGGCTCCTCCCCTTTATGAAGGCAGCAGAGCGGTTCGTGCAGGCTCAAAGCTTTTCCGAAATGAGGCGGCAGTACATTCTCTTTCGAGCGCAGTATCTGAATCCCGACGGCTTTTCAGCAGAAGACAATGCCGTCATCGGCCGCTGTATCACGCTTATGCAGGAATTGGTACAGCTTGAAGAGGATTTTGCCGACTGTCTGCCTGCGCAACCCTATCGCTTTTTTACCGCTCAACTTTCCCGCGAAATCTATGTACCGCAAAATACCGGAAGAGCGGTCAGTATCTTTCCGTTCAGAGTCGCGGCTGCAACGCCCTTCGCGCATCACTTTGTCCTCAATTGTAATCAAAAGGCAAGCAGGGTGATCTATCAAAAACTTCCCTTCTTACGGAAAGACAAACGGGAAGAACTCGGCGTTGTCGAAAAAGATGCAACGCAGGCCTTTTTTGCGGTGTATGCAACATACGGCGCCGTGCGCTTTTCCGTTTCCGAACAAACCTTTTCGGGCTTTACCGTCAGCAATGGCATTTTTACCGCCTTTGCCTCCCGCCCCGACCTTAACGATAGGGATTCTCTTTTGCAGGAATATCGCTTCTTTAAACGGGAAGAACCTGCGCCGGAAGCGCTGTATTCCGTTCAAAAAGCGGGATTTGAACAATTCGCCGGTATTAAACAAGAGCGCGGCTTTTCCTTTTTAACCGAACCCTTTAACGGCAGCCTGCCGGTACTTTCGGAAAAGCTCAAGGCCGGACATTATACGGACGGAGCGTTCCGCATCAGTCAAAGCGGCTTACAGCTCTTTTCCGGCTGTCCGGCTCAATGGTTTTTGTCGTCGGCACTCTCCATCGACGAAGAAGACACTGATGCGGAACTTTTCAATCCGCGCTATATCGGTATCATTTGCCACCGTATTTTGGAGCGGCTCTATCAGCGTATACGGGAAACCGATAGGGTGTTTATCTCTGCCCATCTCGCCGATTATAGGGCGTGGGCTGAATCGATATTTAATGAGATCGTTCACAGTCAAACCGATTTTCGAGGGCCGCTCGCCGCGCCTTTTATCGAATCGATTAAAAAGCGCAGTTTAAAAAGCGTTGACTTTGTGCTTACGTTTGACGCGGAAAAGCTGGACGGTTATACGCCGTATATGATGGAAGGCGAGCTGCAGCATCGAAGCGGAGACATCCTCTATCACGGCTTCATAGACCGCATCGCCTATCAGGAAGCGGAAGACCGCGCCGTCATCCTTGATTACAAAAGCGGCAGCATTCCGGCGGCTTCGGATTATCAGCCGGAAGCCATGCGCGACTTTCAAATGCCGATGTATCTGTTCCTTGTAGAAAACGAACTTTTTAAGCAGGAGACGGAGCACGCTTTTTTTCTCGGTATTACAAAAGAAGAAATAAAATACATCGTCAACGATAAGGCGGCAATACCGCAGGGCAGCTCCCGTTCTAAAACGAGGGAAGAATTTGAACCGTCGATACAGGCTTTTTTACAAATTGCTCAAGCGTACGCGCAACAGGTCGGTATGGAAGACTTTAGAAAACCGGCAGCCGTACAATGGCAGGATTGTATGGAATGCCCCTTTCATACTATTTGCAGAACAACTTTTACCGTTGGAGAATAAGAATAGGAAACCTCTAAAAACTGCAAGCCTACCGACTTGTTTCGTAAGGGAATTCATTAACTTGTCCGCTTTTCAACGACGTACTATCGCCACCCATGGCGGATCGGTGCGGGATTTAGCTTTGTATTATAGCAGTTCTACTTTCCAG
>CAJPTT010000326.1 GCA_905373565.1 uncultured Treponema sp.
CGGAGAGCGAAAGCAGATACGCCGCGGGAAGGAGCGCGAGGATTTGGCGCACAAACGTTGCAATCATACTGTAGACTGCGCTGCCGAAGGCTTGAAACACCGAAGAAAAGGTGATGCCGAGCGCCGCGCCGAGAAAGCTGCATGCGATGATGCGGATTGCAGGAACGCCGATTGCGAGCATTGCGGGCGAGGCATCGAACAACCCCAAAAGCTGCGCAGGGAATAGTTCGAAAAGCGCCATCCCGAAGAGCATAATTCCCATCGCGAGGAAAAGGCCGTTCCGTATCGTCGCCGTAATCCGCTTTCTGTTCCGCGCCCCGTAGTTGTACGCGATAATCGGTACTATACCGTTGTTCAACCCGAACACCGGCATAAAGATAAAGCTGTTCAGCTTAAAGTACACGCCGTACACCGCAATCGCAGTACTCGAAAAAGCGCTCAAGATGATGTTGAGAAAGTAGGTGGTAATCGATGTTATCGAGCTGAGGAGAATAGACGGCACGCCGACCTTATAAATTTCCGCAACGATGCGCGGTTCGGGAAGAAGGTTTTTGAGCTTAAACTGAATTTCACGGTTTTTTGTTACATTAAAGAAAACCGAGACACAAAGGCCGAGAATCTGTCCCGATACGGTTGCGAGCGCCGCCCCCCGTATACCCATTTTGGGAAACGGCCCAATCCCGAATATCAGCAGCGGGTCGAATACCACATTGAATACGGCGCCGGAAAGCTGCGAATACATCGTATAGAGTGTCAGTCCCGTTGATTGGAGCAGCCGGTCGAACGTAATACCGAAAAAGAGCGCAAACGACATACGGAGCACAATATTCAAATACGCTTCCCCGTAGGAAACAATTCCGGCGTCTACTCCCTGCGAAGCAAGGTAGGGGCGTACCAGTATAATTCCTGCAATAAAAAAAACGATAAAGTTACAGGCCGCCAAAAACACGGCGTTCATCGCGGTTTTATTGACATCCGCTTGATTCCGCTGACCGAGCCGTTTGGACAGCAGCGCATTAACGCCGACCCCCGTCCCTACGGCAAACGAAATCATCAGGTTTTGGATGGGAAAGGCAAGCGATACGGCTGTCAACGCATCCTCACTGATTTTTGCCACAAAGATACTGTCGACGATATTGTACAACGCCATAATGAGCATCGAAAACATCATCGGCAGCGACATATTGAGGATGAGCTTCATAATCGGCATAACGCCCATCTTGTTTTCAGCCGGGCCGATAGATCTTACCTTTACTTCTTCCATTGATATCCCTTACAAAATCTATTGGCAGCATTTTGTTAATCGAGCAGGGCATCCAAGTCCGCACAAATCTTCTTTTTATCAAGCTTTTGCCCGATAATGCAGAGCTTAATCATCCGGTCGCCGACTTTTTCGTCCCATTCTTCCCTCATCCGAGGTTCTCGGGCGAGGACTTTTTCCTGCTCGCGCTTAGAAACCGTTGCGAGCCATCTGCCGGAAGCTCCTGCTTGAATTTGCCGTCCCGAAGTTTCAAAGACGTAGGCCATATCCTGCTCATCGCTGAACCAGACGACGCCCTTGGAGCGGATAATATTACGCGGCCATACTCCTGCATATTTTTCAAGCTTTTCCCTGCTGAACGGACGGCGGCGGTAATACACAAAAGAGCCGATACCGTACTCATCCTCATCCGCGCCTTCATGCTTATGTTCGTGATGATGATGGTGGTGATGCCCGTGTCCGTGCCCTCCATGTTCATCATGTCCGTGATGCCCGTGATGGCCATGTTCGTGGTGATCGTGTTCGTCATGGTCGCAGTGTTCATGCTCATCATGGTGGTCGTGATCGCAGTGCTCATGGTCGTGGTCGCACTCTTCATCATCATTGTCATATTCTTCCGCACGTTTTTCCAACTCGGCGACCCAGCCCGCGCTTTCAAAGACTTTTTCAAAGTCAAACCGCTTTGTCGCAAGCAAATCCTCTAACGGTACCTGACACCGCGTTGTCTCTATCACCTTCACATGGGGCTGGAGCTTGGTAACAACCGCCCGCACCTTTTTCATCTGATCTTCCGTTACCAAATCTTTTTTATTGATAATGAGCGTGGAACAAAACTCAATCTGCTGGACAAGGAGCGATTCGATATCTTCTTCGCCCATATCCTTTTTTAACAGCTGTGCCCCCTCGGAAAACTCATCCACCAGCCGCTTTGCATCGACAACGCTAACGACATTATCCAAGTAGCCGTTTTCGATTGTTTCAATAGCCTGCGCAATCGGCATTGGCTCGCATACGCCGCTCGATTCAATCAGCAGATAGTCGTACTTTCCCGACGCAATGAGGTTTTCAATCTGCATCACAAGATCGGTTTTAAGCGTACAGCAGATACAGCCGTTGGTAAGCGGCACGAGGCTGCTTTTATCCGTAATATTGGCGTCCTTCTCTATCAAACTGGCATCGACGTTGATTTCGCCGATATCGTTGACAATGACTGCTACCTTGTAACCCTTTTGGTTCGCAAGGATCATATTCATCAAGGTTGTTTTGCCCGCGCCTAAGTATCCGCAGAGCAAGGTAATCGGTACTAATGGTTTTTTCATATATTTCTCCTATCTAAAAACAATAAAACATGAATATACTGTAAAGTTGCATAAAATGGAAGGACTTTTAACCTTTTGAAATATACGGGGCATCTACTTCGTTGCTGCGCACAAATTAATCCTCAACGTATCAAAGATACGCCTGCGGTTAATTTGTACTCGCGCCTCGTATCTGCGCCGTCTATTTCAAAAGGCGCTGGCGGGGTGTTTTTTGTGCGCTCCTAGCATCTGTGCCGTCTATTTTCAAAAGACTTACGGAAAAAGCTTTTCAAAACGGACAAGGATGTCCGTGGTTCCATGCATTCGCGCCGGGGCGTTACCCCATTACCGATTATTTTTTCTCTTGCATTTTTACAATAATACAGCTATACTTAAAGCTATGAAACGGCGCGCTACCGGTCTAACAATGCAATTAATCTCACCCAAAAGCAGCTTTTATACCGAAAAGGTACTTGACACGCCCATAACCGGCAAACACAATTACTCGGTACTCGGTAC
>CAJPTT010000327.1 GCA_905373565.1 uncultured Treponema sp.
CTGGAAAGCGGGATTCCTCAGTCGCAGATTTTGGCGTTGACCTTTACGAACAAGGTGGCGCGGGAGATGGAGCAGCGTATTAAGGCACAGGAACTGATTAAGCTTTTTACCGAACACCCCGATGTGCTTGCGGTGTACAAGAACCGCTACCGGTATGTGATGGTGGATGAATTTCAGGACACGAGCATTCAGCAATATCAGATGATGCATTTAATTGCGGATGATAATGTCTGCGTGGTAGGCGATGATGATCAGTCTATTTATTCGTGGCGGGGGGCGTTCGCGTTACCCTGTTGTTTTACTGTTTTTGTAAATGGTAGTAAAACAACAGGGTCGGGCTTTTCGCTTGTAGCTTTTTGCCGTTACTTTCTACAGGCGCAACGTTTTTCCGTATTCACTGCAAAAGTTGCTGCTGCTTAAAACAAACGGCAAAAAGGCTATCGCTGCAATCCCTAACGCTGTGCAGATTTTGACCTCCGTGTCAAAATCTGCACGACGAGTTTTTTGCGAAGCAAAAAACGTCGCTTCTGCTTGGAACCAGCAACATCCGTGTTGCGTTTGCATGTACGTCCTGTACATTGCTTGACTGAAAGTTTGTTACACATTGCTTCTGTTTTATTTCTCGCCCATCCGTGGGCGTTCTGCAGAATTATCCTAGACACAAATAGAGCGAGTAGATACAAGGCGCGAACAAAAATAAAGCGCAGGTCTGATTTATACCCCGTACATCCTTGGATGTTCTGTATACGTTGAGGATTTGCAGTAGCAACGTTTTGCCTCTGCAAAACTTGCAAGTTTAAGCGGCATTGCCGCTTAAACGTTGGCATGGATGCCGCGCGTATTAAGCAGAAACAAGTTTGACACCGGTCAAACTTGTGTTCAGCGAAGTACACGGACGTACTTCGCTGAACGAGCAACGCAGTAGATACCGCTCTATTTGCGTCTAAACCTTGAACTTCCCGACTTCCTCTGCAAGATTTTGAATACTCTGCTTATTCTTCTGCGTAATTTCATTGACTTCCTGTACAGCATTATTGATTTGCACGGCTCCTGATGCCATCTCGTTCATGCTCTCGGTGATAACACGAGTCAGGTCATCCAGTTTTTGCATCTCCTCTGCAACACCCTCTCCGCCTTTCAGCATCTCTTCCGAGCCTGCCTGCACTTCTACCGTTACCGTGTTAATGCTCTTAATGGCTGTCAACACTTCCTTGCTGCCGTTCTCCTGCTCCTGCATCGCTTCGGTAAGCCGGTTACTCATGTCTTTAACCTGTTCTGCAAGATTAAAGATTGCATTGAACTTTTCTTCTACCGTTTTGGATGAAGCGGAGAGTGTTTCAATTTCTCCCGATAGGTTTTTAAGCGTTGCGGTAATGGTTTTACCTTGCGTCGAAGATTCCTCAGCCAGTTTACGGATTTCATCAGCGACAACGGCAAACCCCTTGCCTGCTTCTCCTGCATGAGCCGCTTCGATCGCCGCATTCATCGCCAAAAGGTTAGTCTGCGAGGCAATGTGTTGGATAACGCTGCTTGCTTCCATCAACGAGCCGGACTCTTCTGCAATTTTTTGAGTTACGGTATTAGAAGTAACAAGAGTAGCTTTACCGTCGCCGGTTGCAGCTGTAAGACTTTTGATTACATCATCGGTTTTGCCGAGGGTTTGTCCGATAGACGCAATATTAGCAACCATCTCCTCTACGGAAGAAGAAGACTGCGCGACGCTCGCCGCTTGCGTTTCGATACTGTTATTGAGCTGCTTAATGGTGCGGACAATCTCCTCTACAGTCGCCGCCGTTTCGGTAACGCTTGCCGCTTGGGTCATCGCCTGCTGCTTCACCCCATCGATGTTGGCGCTGATTTGATTAACAGCGCTAGCGGTTTCGGTCATATTGGAAGCGAGTTCATCGCCGATTTCTTCCATCATATTTGAGTTTATTCCGACCGATCGAATCGACTTACCGATTTTCGCAATCGTTTCATTAAAGTATTCGGACATATCGGTAATCTCATCATTGCCGCTCACCGGTAGACGAACGGTTAAATCCCCCTCACCTTGTGCGATATTCTGTAGAGCGGTAACTACAGTTTTAATCGGTTTTACTATCATACCGGCAACAAAATAGACAACGATTAGGGCTGTAAGTAAGATGACCGCCCCGATACCAATCATTGAAAGACGCAAGGTATTGACCGTTCCCATAAATTCATCTACAGGGGTAGTGATAATAACCGACCATTCGGTGGTTTTTATCGTGGCATACGAGGCAATTTTCTTGACGCCGCCATACTCGTAAAAACCGACGAAAGACTCATAGGTTTCCAATACCATGTTTTCAAAATCGGCAAGAGATTTGAGACTTGAATCGGTCTTTACCATCTCCTGTACATTCTCCATTTTTGAAACCCTATCGGCCAGTTTTGTTGCTATCGTTGTTCCCGTTTCTCCAAGAACATAGCAATATCCCGTTTTACCGACGACTATGTCGTCAATTTGATCGGTCAGCCACAGTCCATCTACATTTGCCGCAAGAACATTGACCACTTGCCGCTGCTCGTTATAAATGGGAACCGCAAATACCGCAATTAACTTACCGGCGTAAATGCGTGATTGTAAAGGTTCGGAAAAAAAGTCTTTGCCTTGTGCGGCTGCTTGGAACCAATTCCTATCCGAAACATTGAAAACGGTTCCGGCAGCGGTATGCCTGTTGCCTTTCATATCAACGATGTTCAGCTCCAATATTTGTTCGTTAAACGCCGCTTCAACTTTGAGGTGCGCCATTTTTTCGGCGTATGATACATTCGGATCCGTTAATGCGGGCATCCGTGCAATACCTTCGAGGAATTGCCAAAAGGCATTAATCCGCCCGTCAATCACTTCTGCAACATCGGTTGCTTTGTCGATAAGATGCGTTTCGATTTTTTCAGTTACGGCCTTGCGCGCAGTTCTAACTGCAAGAAAGCCTTCGATAGTCGAAGCAAGTACAATCAATAACCCGAAGATAAGAATAAGTTTGAAGCGAAGAGAAAAGCGTTTTTTTGCTTTTCCGGAAGTGTTTACCGCCCCTCTCTCCGACCC